>JAGWHJ010000007.1 GCA_028866835.1 Microcaldota archaeon
AACTAAAGTCAGAATCCAAAAGCATCTTGAATGAAAAATGCGAATACTTTAATGGTTTTACCTGATTAAAATCGATGTATTCTGAAGTTGATTCTAGTCCAGAAAAATCTTTTTCGGAGAAGAAAGTCCTTTTGTTTTGTTTAAGATACGTTGCCGGAGCGTATAAAAGCGTAGCTTTTTTACCATTTTGGTCAGAGCTCTCTAAGACTCCCTCGATAGAAGGATCTTGAAAAATATATGCCATTAAACCTGCAGCAGCACCTAACGGTAAGAAATATCCAGACCCAATTTTATTAATTACTATAAAGTTCTCTATACTGTATAGACACGATTTCTTAGATAAATCTACATCACATTCGATCCTTGATGCATATGTTCCTTCAATAAATTTATTTATTATATTGATATAACTAACTAAGTCCGAACCCTTTTTATCCTTTGAATTTGAGAAGCCGCCTAAAAGACAAAAGCGATAACCAAATTTCTTACCTGCAGAATAAAGTGCTCTTTTTGCTGCCGTATTCTTTTTTGCTATAATCTCTTCAAGATTTATAAAGAAATCTTCCGGCATTATTACCTGCCTTGCAAATATTGGTGTTTTACCAGATAATTTGAAAAAAATAAAACCAGGTGTTTCAATATTTTGGGATTTATTTATAATAAAGTTCTTTACATAAAGTCTTACGACCTCATCTTTAATATCCATTTACTTACCGTTTCTATTCTATTACTATCCCACTCTTTCCGAATTCATAAGACTTTATTCCTCCGTCGATTTTCGTGCATCTCATTTTCTTGACTTCTAGCGTTCTGCTGAGGGTTTCGCCTATGGTAAGGGACCTGAGCGCTACCATGCCGTCGCATGCGTATTCGCTTACTCCATCAACAGTCGACTGCTCACTTTCCCTTGAAGTCCCTGTTATTACTATATTGGTAGTACCAAGCGTGGCGAGTTCGTTGACTATGAGATAGGTTATGCGCTTATCCGATGTTCCGCTGTAGAAAGGCCTGCCCTTCGGATCCCTATCCATGCTGGGCATGACCTCGTATCTGTACTTCTTGTCCTCTGGGGTTTTATTCTCTTTCTTGACCAGGGATATCGGGCGGATCGCCTCCCCTCCTAATGATAACGGTATGGCGAATTGGTCGATATTTATTGCGAAAGCTGCAAGGCTGTCGAATACCAGGCGTTTTGCCTTTACCTCAGCAACCTCCTCCTCAATCATGTCGAATATGTTGACCTTCAGGGTGTCGAGAGGCACTTCGACTATCGATAGCTTTCCTTCATCCTCGAGTTTCTCAAGGTTCCAGCCGAATTGCTCTGCCTGCGACCTGAACGAGCCATCAGACGCATCCAATGACACGTATATCCCGCTCTGCCCTTGCTTTGCGCCGTTGTAAAGAAACTGCAAGCCAAAGATTGTCTTGCCGGTTCCCGGGGTGCCGCTTATGAGTACGTTGAAGCCCTTAGGTACGCCTCCCTCTATTAGTTTGTCGAATCCGGGTATTCCCGTCTTGACCCTCTCCATAAAATCGCCCGTTATAATAATGCTACTTGCCTTTAAATAACTTATAGTATGGTCTACAGATCAAAGGAAACGCAATATGGTTCCTGCAAGGTTACCTTAAAACAGCAGCTAAACCTGCAGCACGTTCCTGTGCTGTGAGGGTTCCATCCCGAAGTACCTGGGTAATTAGGCCCTTTTGCCAATCGGTAATTGTAAGGCCGTCATAATTTGCTGCCAGCCGCTTTATATCTTCCCAATCCTTGCCCTGCCCGCGCAGCGCCTTTAGTGCCACAAGCGTAGGTATGTCCATTACCGGAAGTTCCGCGGCCTTTCCCGCATTTGATATGGATTCGTCCCTTGGCACAGGAAGCATAACGCGGTTCCTGACTACCCTATCCGCAGATACGTCAAGGTCCCCAAAGCGGTAAACAATGTCGACCCTGACCGGCTGCGAGCGCGGCGCAGTGTATACCAGCCCCTTCTCATATAAGTCGCTGACGCTGTACTGGAGCCCAAGCCTGCTGAGCTGCTGGAACTCCCCTCTGGTTATCTCCCTCCTTACAAGGATGTCGATATCCGTGTTCCTGGGTTCCGAGCCTGTCCACAGCCTCACGGCCTGCCCGCCCATTATGGCATACTCCCCCCTGAGCACCTGGCTAAGCCTGTCATTTACCTCAAGCAGCGTTGCGGATGATACGCCCCGCTGAGCCTGCATGCCCTTCCTCTCAAGGTGCCTTAATTCTGCCATGGTTAATCACGTGCTTCTTCAGATATATACGGATTAGGCAATGGCCCGTCAAGCATCAACAAGCATTGACAGACAATACCCAACATATATTGTGCCTTCTGTGATATTTAAACCTTTCAAGCAGCAAAGCACCAATATTTTAATTAATAGGATGGATATATAAGAAGTCAGAATTAATGGGATGCGATGAAAGCAAATCTGCTAATGGCTATGGCCTCGTTCTTCATTCTTGCATCGCTTACGTACGCCGCCCAGTCACAAGGAACTGAGAACATAATCATATCAAACTACTCGGTGACGCTCACCGCGGGCGCAAACGCGACGCTGGGGTTCAATGTGACGCTCGTCAGCGGCCATGCCCCGTTCGCCACAACGGTCTCCATATTCAATGGTCCGGAGTTTGCCAACAACGGCATGACCACATTCGTTACAAACAGCACCGGGAATCCACCGTTCCAGGGCAAGCTATACGTCTTCACCTCGCCATCTACACCCATCGGCACGTACGCGCTCTCACTCGTAGGATCCACGCCAAACGATACCGTGAACTCCGCAGTGCTCCTCATACGCATCCTTCCGCACAACAACGTTACCACCTCCACGTCAACCACGAGCCGCGCGACAACAGTGTCGACCACTAGCAGCACCGTCTCCACGACCTCCGTACCTATAGTCACGACCCTTGCCACTAATTCGTCTCCGCCGCAGCAGAATGGGATAATCGTATCGCAGGTTCTTTCAAACAACCTGGCTGTACCGATCATAATCGTTGTCGTAGTGGTCATAGCGCTGGCACTCATCTTCATGCGAATGCGCGGAGGAAAGCCGAAGTCAGGCATGCCCGGAAGCCCACTGCCACAGCCTGCGCCGCCGTCTTCACCACCTCAGCCTGTACAGGCGCCGTCCGCTCCGCCTTCGCCGACGCCATCCAGCCCCCCGTCTGCACCGCAGCAATAGGCTACCTTACTATCTGGCCAAGGCCGCATTCAGCCTCTTCAGCGCCTTGTACTTCTCTCCGCTCTCCATGTTTGCCGCATCGACCGCGTGCTTGAGCTCGTCCACTACGTTGTCATACGTACCCCTGTTTATAACGAAGGGTATGCCGTCCTTGCCTCCGAGATTGTAGGCGTATGTAATGGGATCTCTCGACGCGAGCTCTTTGTCGTATACGAGGCTCGATATCAGCGCAAGGGATCGCAGCGTCGACCTGCCGACGCCCTTCGTGAGCAGCAGCTCCCTGTAGTCCTTGGGCTCAAGCTCGCTTGCCTTCCTTATCGCCTCCCACCCCCTCTTCCCGACATCGATGTCCGGCACTATGCCGTGCCTTGCAGGATATGAATTGACATGTATGCTGTTTATGTCCTCGAGTATCTCTACGCTCGCGCTCCTGGCCCAGTGGTTCCTGCCGTCGGTGAGGTCAATAGTCACCTTGCGCATGTCCGTCTCTATTCCTGAGTGCGGTTCTCCTGCGACGTCCTTCATGTTCACCCTGTCGCTGAACCACTGGAAGCGTATCGCATTGCTGGACTTGTAGTCCATCGCCTGCTGCACCACGCCCCATTTCCTGTTCTTCGTGAAGATGAAGGAGTGATGGTATATCCCTATGTCATCGTATACCATCGTGCCGTCGATCTTGGCAGCGAGCCTGCTGAACTCGACAAATGGCCGCTCCTCCTGGCTTATCGAGAGATTGTCGACGCCACTTCTTATGTCATTCGGCGTATTGATGCCCGCCTTGCCCTTGCCTCCGGCTATGAAGATTTCGCTGCTGCCGCCCAGGGCCTCCCGCAGCGCACCCATCGTGACTGTTGTGGTGCCACTGCTGTGCCAGTCGTAGCCTATTGCGCACGAAAGCGCCTGGAACCAGCCCGGATCGCACAGCCTCTCAAGGTACTCATCGACGCCGAATTCGTCTATTACTACTGTGGAGATGAGGCCGCCCAGTTTCACCATCCTCCCAAAAAGCCATCTCGGCGCCCTTCCTCCGTGTAGCGGGAGCTGGGTAACGTATCTCATGCCTATATTTTGCAGCAAGAATTTTTACGCCTTTCAGGATCAGGATTCGCTCGGTGCCACGGGGGGGAGCTTGGCCAGCCTTGGCGTGGCCTTCAGCCTTTCGAGTATGTAGCTGTAGTCGTTGCGCTTGGCCTCGACCTTCTTTATCCTTAGCGCCCTCGCGTATGCGCTCTTCTTGAGCTTTATTATCCTGCTCCTGAAGAATATCCTGAAGAGGCTGGATTCCCTTGCGTTTATCCTGCCCGTGACGAAGTTAAGCCTTCTCCTGTCCCTATCCACGAGCCTGTTGTAGTATGTTATCTTCTGGTCCATGTCGTTCACTATCCTGTTGAAGTGCTTGACCAGCGTGTCCGTGCTCTTCGCCTTCTGCGTCATTCCTATAAGAATCATCGACACGAGCTCCTTGTCCATGACCTTGCTGTAGCCGAAGGCTATGGATTCGACGAAATTGAGATAGGATGTGAATTCGGACCTGGCCATGTGCTTCGAGTTCGCTATTATCGTCGGGATGCAGAAGATCTCGTAGTCAAAGGAATTGAGTATCCTGCGCATGTTGTCCGCATGGGTCTCGAGCTCTGCGGCCATCTGCTTGCTCCTGAGCTTCTCGAGGCCCGTGAGCTTTGTCTGCCAGTTTGCCCTTATGACGTTCTTGAGAACGTTCTCCTCGATGCGTCTAGGCGGTTCGTGAACCGCACTTATATTATCGTCTCTATTCACTAATGCATTCATCTGCTCTACCATGGTCGCTTGTTTTTTAGTTAGTCGTACTGTCTCCGTTTGCCCAACGGTCGCTTGAAGGGTACTTTAATATAAAGAAGAAGCAATTTAAAGCTATCCTAAATCCAAAGGCATTGCAAAGCAGACTCAGCAAGAAAAAGAAAGACAAGCACCCAAGCATTCACGCGCGACGCCTTTTTGACCCCATTCCATCCAGTTCACTGCAAAAACTCCAAGTCATACATGCGCTGTCGTATCTCCATCTCTGCAGAATCTAGCCTCTCCCGTATGTCCGCGGCTCTCTCCGTATCTGCCTTTCTTCGCGCTTCACGGAGCGCCTCAACAAGCCTCTTCCTTTCTGAAAACATCCGTACGATTTCATCTTTTAGTCTGCTATCTCCATTTGCAATTATCATCCCACTCGGTTCTTTGGCCGCATCTAAGCTTCCTCCACTTGCATCCTGGGCGCCCGTGCCTCGCGTGCGCCTCCTTATCTTCCTCAGGCCGTTGCGGTCAAGCAGTCTATACATCGTATCCCTATGTACACCAAGCCTCTCGCTCATCTCAATTATTGTTCCTCCGGCACTAAATGCCATCTGCACGTCGCCTGGAGTGTAGCGCGGGCCTATTACGCGTGTGACGTGCCTGCCTGTAATGCCAAGGGCCGCCGCTATCTGATTTGTATCTGCACCAGCATCATGCATTCTCAGGACTTCCTGCCTGGTCTTGTCGCCATCTGCTTTTGTACCAGCTATCACTATGGGCTGGCTATAATCCAATGTCCCCCCAAATCCCGGCACCTCCATTTCCATCTCGTGCAAAAATTCTATGCCCTTCGGTGTAAAGGCGTATGCCCTGCCGCTAGCGGTTACTGACATGGATATAAAGCCGCGGGCCTCAAGCCGCTGAAACCTTTGCCTAACTGCGGCTTTCGATACTCCAAGCGCCTCGCCGAGCTCCTTATTAGTCGTACATGTCCCTAATGCAGAAAGGAACCGTCCCAACGATTCCCGGTAGTCCTCATTCCCTGCATAACCAGGCCTTCCGCTGATTTTGCCTTCGGCGTCAGGGCTACCCTGATGCTGCACTGCATTCTGTACACCCCGCCTCACCTTAGCAGGCATAATATGATCGTGCCTCTGTGTTTAGTTGCTGGTTTCGGTGATATTTCTATCTTTCGGCCTATACGCTGCCTATCTATATGGGGCATTACTCTGAAACCCAAAGCCACGGTCTTATAATGAGAAAAGTCGGACCGCACCGTTGTGGCAGCAAATACGCCTTCGCCAGTTGGCTAGGGTGCGGCTCTCTATTTGTTGAAGTCTTCGTTGACCCATCGCGCGAAGTCCTTTTGCGGCACGTAGTTGCTTGCATCGATGACCCTGACCTTCACGCCCCTGAAATCGTTGTCGTTCAGTTCAATGGTTGGCGAGTACTTCTCGAGCTTCGCGTAAAACACCTCGCCCCAATGGTCCTTGCCGTTAGCATAATCGCTCTCTATCTCCTCGTTCATTATCGGGGGTAGTGATTCGTAGTAGAATGCGGTTCCCGCCGCCCAGTACAAGATCGGCATGCCATGGGCCCTGGTTGCAGCGGTCTTAAGCAGCTCGTCTAACGTTGATTCATACACATGATGCACTATCAGCTCCTTTGTCTTCTCCTGCCTGACGTCTGTCATAAAATCGCCTATTCCTACCCTATATATAGCGACACATACCTTATTAACTTTTTAATGAAGATGTAGGCAGCGTTCGAATTCTTCTTGACGTCCTTGACCAGCGGCTTGTATCTGGACTTCTCCTCAGGAGTGAGCTTGCCCTCCTTGACTATTACCTGCTTCTTGCCGTCGACTATCTGCTCCTCGCGCTTGCTCACCACCTCCTTCCTCACCATGGCGTACCACTCGTCAAGGGTGTTGCCGTGCTTCCTTATCATAGTGAGGAAGTCCTTCATCTTGATCTTCCTCCTCTTTCCGGTCCTGTCCTCCTCAGCCGCAGGTATGAGCGCTGCCTTGTCGCAGATCTCCTCTATGTCTGCCTGCGAGAAGCCCATCGTGGCGCGGGCAAGCCTGTCGAAATTTATGCCCGCGAGCGGCATCTTCCTCGTGTTGTAGATCAAAGCCTGCTTCCTTGTCTTATAGTCAGGCGGCGGTATGTATATGGCCTCTCCGAACCTCTTGCTCCTCTTGAGCGCTGGATCTATGTCCCACGGCTGGTTCGTGGCGCCTATAATGAATATGCCCTCTGGGTTCTTCTCAACCCCGTCCATCTCCTGGAGGAACTGGTTTACCGCCATTCGCATGAAGCTCTGGGCCTCACCGCCGCCTCCGCCTCCATCCCTCTTAACTCCCAAGGCATCCAGCTCGTCGAAGAAGACTACGCAGGGCGTGTTCTTCCTGGCCTGCTCGAAGATCGCGTGCATGTTCTTCTCCGTATTGCCTGCATACATGTCCACGATCTCGTTTATCCTTGCAATGATGACATTTGATGCGGTCTCCCCGCCTATCGCGTTTACGAAGTAGGTATTATGGACAAAGAAGTTATTTGCGACGAAGTTGTGCGTGTCATCCACTGTCAGATCATAAACATAGTCAGGCGCGCCGATTTCCTCAACCTTAGCTACCGTCTCGTACACTACCCTATTACCTCCCTTCTTCTTGATCTTGCTCCAGGAGGCCTTCTTCTTCGAAAGCAGGGCCGCCCTGTTTCCAAACATACCTATCTCGTCGATAAAGGTATCTATGTCCCTGCTTTTGTATATCATCACTTCCCAGGCGTCCTCTGTCTTGCGCCTCACGCTCGAAAGTATGCCGAATCTTAGCAGCAGATGCTGAACCTGGCGCACAAGTATCTCGGAGTTGCTTGCATAGCCAATGATCCTATGCCTTTTTGTTCCGTATCTCTCTCCTGTCTCTTCCCTGTCCTCAAACCATCCGTCCCCGGAGAACAGCCTGTTGAGGAACAGCGCTACCAAATGCTTCTGCATGGTGAATACCGTTGACGGTATCTTCTTCTCATACGAATTTGTGCCTGAAAGCCCGTGCATGTCAAGGAACATCTGCATTGAGCTCCTGCCCTGCGATCCTGTGGCGTTTATGTACCTGCCCGCAACTTGCAGATTGAACACGCTGCCGCTCTGCACCTGCATATTCATATGAAGCGTGCTGTCGAACTGCTTCACTGCAGAGGCGAAGTCCTCAAGGATCTCCGGTTCGGCGTTCGTGAACTTGGGGCTTGACTGCGTCAGGGAGCCCTCAGAGATGAAATAGGCGAGGAGCTTTACCTCGCATTCACGCATTATGCCGTCTCCAAAGACCGGTATGTCCCGCGGTACGCCTATCATCTGCCCTTCCTCAAATGCCGAGGCGTCCTCCCAGCCGTCCTTCGTTAGGAATGGGTGCTCAGGCGTGCACTCGACTACCCTGCCCCTCTTCGTGGTTATGCGAAGCATAGGCTTTCCTTTAAGCTTCCACCAGCCGCTAACCTTCCTCACTGCAAGCTTGTGCTTCTCTGTCAGCGTCAGTACATAAGGTTCCTTCCTTTCGACTACTTCCTTGATAGGCATATATCTGCCGTCAGGCAGCAAGACCTCGGTATCCCCAGAAATGCATTTCCCGCAGCCTGGCGGGCCGTAGAAGATGACGCCGAGGCCGAGCTTCTTTCCGTACACCTTCAGGAGCTCGGGCTTCTTGATTGCAAGTATGATGTTCTGGTAGATGAGGTCCTTCTCCTTGACCATTCCCACCACGTCGCCGAACTTTATCGTCGACTTGTGCCACCTTACCTTCTTTATCTGCCCCTCCTCCTGCACCGTCTCGTTCTCCTCGCGCTTCTGGCCCGCTGTGGGCGTGTACGGGACCTCCGGATGCCTCTTGGCCTTGTTCTTGAGGGCCTCGAGCCTAGCCCGTGCCTGCTCGTACTTCGGGTTCCTCGCAAGGGCCTTCTCGTACCATTCCTTCGCGCCCTCGTAGTCGTTCTGGTACTCCGCTATTATTCCCATGACATAAGGCGCGTCATGGCTCTCCGGCTCGAGGTTGAGCACCATCTCTGCGTCGCGCGTGGCCTCCTCGTACTTGTTCATTATGGCGTATGCCAATGCCCTGTTGAAGTATGCGCTGGAGTACTTCTCGTCCTCATGTATTGCCTGCGAGTACAGCGTTATCGCCTCCTCGAACTTGTTCTCCTCGAAGAGTGAACCTGCCCGCTTGTAGAGCTCCTTGGCAAGAGGGCTCGCGCTGTCCTTCTTGGATTTAGCCTCCTCGGCCTTGCTGGTATTTGTAACGCTACCGCTCGCCATGATGATATATTGCATTTTCTTATTTAAATACGTTGTTCAAAGCCAGTCTTTTGCAAGATATGGCAGGAGAGCCTGTCTTACCTGGTCAAAGCTCTATGCCGCCGCCACCGCTTCCCGGCATTCCCATTCCCGTAAGCGGCCCTCCCCCTATCAGGCCAGGATTTGATCCCTCTCCCTTTGCCAGGAGCAATTCAAGCACTATAAGGAATTCAATGAGCGTCTTCGTGGGCACGCTGTCCCCAGTTATCTGCATCAGATACTGGCCTGTCTCAAGCTGCGTAAGCTTCCCCAGGAAGCCAGCCGCATCGAGCTTCCTTGTGACCTTTGCGACAGCCTTCCCCTCCCTGTCGCTTATGTCGAACTCCATGTGCATGAAGTTGCCAGAGGCCTTTGCAATGGCGTTCCCCGAGGCATCCTTTATGTCTATCTCCCGCAGCGTGTCGAAGCCTGTCATCAGCTGGTAAGGGACCTTGACTACACCTGTAATCTCGTCCTTCGGGCCGCCTTCATGTATGTCGTATTCTGGTGTAGCGGCGATTATCTTGTGCGTTATCGTTGAGATTGTCTTGCCGTCCATGGTCTGGAGCGGCTGCGAGGTTATCAGCATGCTGCCCTCCGACTTTAGGACCTGCTGCCCGTCAGGGCCGGTGAACGTAAGCTTGATTCCCAGCCCCATCTTGCGCTGGACTACATACGCCTTGAGCGAAAACGGATCCTCCATGATTCCACTTCTGCCAGGTCATATTTAAACATGTCAGTATTTGTCCAGAAGGTCGTTGAGCTTACCGTCCACCATTGCTATGAACTTGTTCTCCCTCGGGACGTTGTGCAGTGAGTACCTGTCAAGCCTTTGGAGCATCTCCGATATCTGCTTCTTGAGCGCTCCCAGCGACTGGTTCTTGACCTTGAACCTGCCATCGAGCTGGTTTATCATCAGCCTGCTGTCAGAATACAGCTGCACCTCATTGCCCTCAAGGCTGTAGGCCTCCTCCAGCGCCTCAAGAGCCCCAAGCACCGCCATGTACTCGGCCTCATTGTTCGTCTTTATGCCGTTGTAGAACGCCTTCTCTAAGAGGACGTTCCCGTCAGTGTCGCAGATCATGTAACCTGAGGCGCTCTTGCCAGGATTGTTCCGCGAGGCTCCATCGGTGTAGATGTTGAAAAGCATGTTATCCGCATACCTCTTGGTCGGTTATGCTTATATCCTTTAGCGCATTTACGGCTGCCAGAGACGGATGCGGGCGTATGCATATATATAAAAGTTTTAGCTGCAAGTACTCTATCGTTAATATCAGGTGGCGACCATGGGAATCTTCGACCTATTCGGAAAGAAGGACGTTACCGATGCACTGCAAAAGCAGCTTCCTTATAATATAAAGACAGAGTTCGTGCCTTACAAGCTCAAGGCGAACTCGCGCAGCAACTCTACCCTGTTCGTGAACATAAAGAACATGACGAACGAGCCCGTGCTGAGCTCGGTTGTTATAGAGGTGCCGGACACGCTCAGCTTCGACCAGACCGGGCTGCAGAAGGCGAAGGAGGTAAGGCTCGGCACGCTGGCGCCGAACGAGGCAAAGGACGCAAGGATAGACGTATTCAGCGGCCCTGCGACCGAGAAGGGCGACTACACAGTTACGATAACGGCTTTCATACACTACCGCGACTATGCGCACGTCCTAAACGCAATGAAGAAGAGGAACCTGCTGCAGGTTGTCTAGATAGACTGGCCTTACTTTTCAGCGCCAGCCAAAATACCTTCTACTCCTCATCATATGTTCATCTTCTGCGCCGACCAATCCTGCCTCGAGCAGAGCACCATAAGGGCTGCTATTATAATGATGAGTAAAAAGTCCACTGAGTCTATTAGAATAAAAGTCCTCCCTTGCAATGTCCCTCGGATCTATGCCCAATTTCCCCACCAGCCATCTTACTGCAGCCACTCTATTATCTGCAGATTTAAAGAAACTCCTTGGTGTGGTTGCCATCTCCCATTCCCTTATGTCAAGTTCCTGGAATGCCTCCGATATCGCAGCATATGGACTGCCTTGGTAATAACACTTCAAAAGCCCCCAGAGTCTATTAGAAGAAAAGTCCCTCGCTGTAACGCCCCTAGGATCCTTCTTCAGTACCTTCTCAACAAGGAATCTTACTGCGGCTATCCTAGTGCTTTCAGGCGAATCTGCCCAGTTTGCACCAGCGAGTGTCCCATCCTCATTTACCCACCCCTGCATGCGCCAGAAATAGTCCATGGTATCAGTTGGCTGCATGAAATGCGGTGTTGATTCGGTGATGGGCTTGGGCTGCTGATGCCTGTCAATGGCTTCCCCTGTGTTGCCTCCTAGCCTCAGAACCTCCTGCAACGCAGATACTGGATCATCCGGCCTTATAACCCTCCTTGTGCCCCTCCCTGCATCCTCAAGGAACCGGTCGCGCAACGCCCGCGGCAATGCCAGGACCGCCGCATTATATCTTGTGTGGGGGTCGGCCGCTCTTCTCTGGGGCATATGGATTACTTTAGAATCGTGAAATTTCTGATATTTATATCCAGTATTCCAATGTTTTGGAACTGCATCATGATATAGAATCAGGTTGTTTTTTGTGCTGCTGGTGCTGCCTTTGGCTGCGCCTGCGCAGGCTTCTGCTGCGCTTGGGCTGCCGCAGCCTTCTCAGCTGTCTGTTGCTGCTGTTCTGGCATCTTGACCTTCTCCATCACGCTGTTCAGGCCCTTCGCTATCTCCTTGCCCTTCTCCGTTAGCACGAGCTTTTTTATACGGCCGTGCCTTTCAGTTGCGACCAACCCGTACTTCTCGCACTTGCTTATGAACCTGCTCGTGTGTATGTAAGTGACGTTGGTCTCCTTTGAAAGATCGGAGAGGTGCCACTCTTTCGCAGAATTTGTAAGCGCAAGGATGAGCCTGAGCTGCTTATCCTTGAAGAACAAGGTGCCTATCGAGTCTGCCATGCCTGATAACCTGGTAAGGAGGACCGCCTCCGACTATACTATGGATATATAAATATTAAAGCCTTGAGTATTATGAGGATCCAATAAGGTGTTGTATATGGTAAAATACGTGATAGCAGAGCAACTCGTAGGAAAGGAAGTCGTTACGAACGATGGCTTTGACCTCGGTAAATTTGTTGATGCTGAAGTCAGAGAGAACAGCGGAAAGCTCGCGGCGCTGGTCGTAGAGCCTAATGTTGACAGCGAGTTTGTCAACAAGCTGAACGTGAAGGGAGGAAAGCTCCAGGTGCCATACTCGAGCGTGATGGCAGTTAATGACTTTATCGTTGTTGACAAGAAGAGCCTGATCTAAAAGGTGTTCTCATCATTATCGCCGGCGGCGACGAAGCTGGTCGCGGCGCAGTACTCGGGCCTCTAACCGTAAGCATAGTAAGCATAAAGAAGAGCAGGGAGGCGAGGCTCGCAAGCATTGGGGTTCGGGATTCGAAGATGCTCACTCCGAAGAAGCGGAGCTTCCTGTACGATGAGATAAACTCCCTCGCGGAGGACGTGCGCATCTACAAGATAACGAACGACGAGATAGACAAGGCCATAGCCACGGGCATGTCCCTGAACAGCCTCGAAGCGCTCAATTTCGCAAGGCTTATAGATTCCCTTAACTCGGAGCCTGACAGGATAATACTCGATTCCCCTGATGTCATACCTGAGCGTTTCGGCCTCAGGGTGGGCTTGTTCTCAAAGAGGAACCTCAAGATAAAGGGCCTCAACGCCCAGTCGGTCCAGCCGAAGGCGAGCACCGGCGAGAAGCCGAACAAGCAGATGACCGTAATAGCGGAGCACAAGGCAGACCTGCGCTATCCCGTGGTGTCAGCGGCAAGCATAATAGCGAAGGTCGAGCGAGATGCTGAGATAGAGCGCATAAGCAGCAGGCTCGGCCTGGACATAGGAACAGGCTATCCTTCCGACAAGACCACGACCGATGCCATACTGACGAACCTGAAGAACGAGAAGTTCGCAAAGTTCATAAGGCAGAGATGGAAGACCCTTCAGCTGATAAGGCAGCTGAAGATCGACACCTTCATAAAATAGCTACTGCCTCCTAAGCTCCTTCAGTCTCATCTTGGCATAAGCTGCAACTCCCAGTCCTGATGTGCCAATCGCTATGCTTACCACACCAGCCGCAATGTCGGTCGGTTTTGTTGCTGTGGAAAGTGCCCATGCGCCAATGCCTTCAAAGAGTACGCCTAATACAGGTAAGCCGTATAACATGGTTTCGGCTTCTGCAATCATTCTGGATCTGTCGTTGCTGTCCCTGGCAAGCCTGCTGAATGTTATCCTTTCAAGCACTTCCTGGCAGCGTTGAACAATTCTAACAGTCATATAATTATACTCTTATTGCAGGACCTGCATCATCAAGACAAATAACTTATTCCCATTCGATTGTCGAAGGGGGCTTGTTCGTAATGTCGTAGACGACCCTTACCACTTCGGGTATCTCGTTTGTTATCCTTGTCGAGATCGTCTCAAGCGCCTCGTAAGGTATCCTTGAGAACGACGCTGTCATCGCATCGGTGCTCTCCACGGCCCTTATGGCTATTACGCTGCCATAGGACCTAGAATCGCCCTTCACGCCAGTGCTCTTCGTGTCGGTAAGCACGGCAAAGTACTGCCACATGCCCTTGTCAAGGCCTCTCCCGATTATCTCCGCCCTGACTATGTTGTCTGCGTTCCTTACTATCTCCACCTTCCTTTCGGTGATGTCGCCGACTATCCTCACCGCAAGGCCAGGGCCTGGGAACGGCTGCCTGTACACTATCTCCTTCGGCAGCTTGAGCTGCTTTGCGATCTTCCTGACTTCGTCCTTGTAGAGCTCCCTCAGCGGCTCGACTATGCCCTTGAACTTTATTACTGAAGGGATGCCGCCCACGTTGTGGTGCGTCTTTATCACCTTTGAGTTCTTTGTCTGGCCGGATTCTATCCTGTCCGGGTAGATGGTTCCCTGCACAAGGTACTTCGCATTGTACCTTTTCGCAGTCTCCTCGAAGACGCGTATGAACTCCCTGCCTATTATCTTCCTCTTCTGCTCAGGGTCCGTTACGCCTTTCAGCGCTTCCATGAACCTCCGGCTTGCATCCACGTAAACGAAATTAATTCCCAGCTTCTTTCCAAGCACCTTCACCTGCTTCGGCTCCCCTCCCCTAAGCAATCCATGATCCACAAATACTGCGGTGAGGTTCCTGCCAAGGGCCTTTGAAGCTATCGTTGCCGCTGTAGAAGAATCGAGGCCTCCGCTCAGCGCTACAACGGCCTTATCCTTACCAACCTGCCTCTTGACCTCGTCTACGTACCTGTCAAGCATGCCGACCACTTTCCATGTCGGCTTGCAGCCGCATATGTCGAATATGAAATTGCTGATCACCCTCGCGCCATTCTTAGTATGCACTACCTCAGGATGCCACTGTATGCCGTATATCTCGTTCTGCCTGTCCATGAATGCCGCAACTGGACAGTTCTCCGTAGATGCCAGCACCTCGAAGTTGTCAGGGACGCTGTAGACGCTGTCTCCGTGGCTCATCCAGATCTGCTCCCTCCTGTGCAGCCCCTTTAGTATGCCCTTCGCATGCTTTATCGTCGCGAAAGAGATTCCGTACTCCTTCTTCTTCGCAGGCGTTACCTCCCCATTAACAGAATACGCTATCAGCTGCAGTCCATAGCATATGCCAAGCACGGGTATGGGGCTGTAAAGGACGCCCTTGTCAAGCTTCGGCGCGTTCTTCTCGTATATGCTCGAAGGCCCGCCGGAGAGTATTATGCCCTTTACGTTTACCCTCCTCTGGATGTTCTCTATCTCGCTTAGGGTGGTAGTATTCGGGACTATCTCGGAATAGACGTTGTTCTCCCTGATGCGCCTTGAGATGAGATGGGCATACTGCCCTCCGAAATCGAAAACTAGGATGGTATCTTGTTTCATAGCTATATTAAACCCCCTAAATACTTATATTTTTCCAATTCTGGTTGGAGAGAATTTATTAATCTTCTAATGGAAGGTCTGGCCTCCTCCTACTCTATTCTAAATAGCGGTATGAGGCTGTCAACGTGCGTCATGTTCCCAATTCCTGCGTCGCGCAGCTGCGTGGCAACCCCATTGTCTGACACTATGACCCCGTGCACCGATTCTTCCTGATGGACAGTTACTGCATCGATCAGCTTGCCCCCAAAGTAGATTATCTCCCTTGGCATATGCCCTTTTCCTTCAGCATCTAAAGCAGCTATGGCTGCCAGGTATACAGAAGCGGGGTCCGGCTTGTGTATGTTCCTTGGGCCTGCCCCATCCGACCCTTCCATTTCAAGCTCTATCTGGGTTAGTTTGGTGGATCCGACGATTGCTGACGGCGGTATCACATCGGTCATGCGCACCCCGAAGCCCGGAAACCCTGTTTCTTGCAGCAATTTTATCACAAAGCTGTCCGGGCTTGAAGTGGCGATGCCCGCTTTCCTGCCAAGCGTTTTTAGCTGATACATGAAAGGCGGAACCCCTGGAATGACAAATTGCATGAAACCTACCCCGCCAACTCTCTCGAGAAGTGCCTTCTCCCTCTCCTCTATGAGCTGCTGCGTCGTTTTATCCACATGCCCATTAGTCTTGGGAAGGTCCCTGCTTACTGACGGGGGACTTGTCCTTGGCGACGGGTTTCTGAGTAGATAGCCTGCGATCTGCTGGTCGGTGAGACCGGCAAGTGTCCTTCTCTCTTCATCCGTTATGCTCCTTCTCTGCCCTGTAACCCTCTCAACTGCCACCTCGAAAGAGTGCCTATGGAAAGAGCTTGTATTGAAAAGCAGCCCGTCGAAGTTCAAGACTACTGCTACCCTCGGGTCTCCCAGCTTTTCCCTTATCTCCCGCACCGCCAATTTTGCCATGAGACTACCTTTCAACAGCCAATTCATTAACCTTTTCTGCTAAATCCGCCGCCTTCAGGAGAGATGTACCCACCAATATCGCATCTGCGCCAGCATCGCAGACCATCCGTGCGTCACTGCCATTCTCAATGCCAGATTCTGCGATCTTTGTGACCTCATCTGGAATGTACTGGACCAGGGATTGGAAGAGCGACTTGTCTATGGTGAAGGTACCAAGGTCCCTTGAATTGATCCCTATCATTATTGCACCCGCCGAAACTGCCTTCTCTACCTCTTCAATATTGTGCGCCTCAACGAGGCACTGCATTCCGAAGCTGCCAGCCAACTGCGCAAGTTCCTTCAGTGTCTTCGATTCCAATGCAGAGGCTATCAGAAGCACTGCGTCTGCGCCTGCTAGATATGACTCATAAATCTGATATTTATGTATTATGAAATCCTTCCTCAGCAGAGGTACTTTGACGATGCCCCTGACCTCTCCCAAAAGGCCAAGGCTGCCGCCAAAATACTTGGCGTCGGTGACGACAGAAATCGCTCTTACAGCATCGCATTCCCCATAAGCCCTTGCTATCCTAATAGCATCATCCTGATTTGCTATGCTTCCAGATGATGGCGATGCAAACTTTATCTCGGCAATGACGCCAAGTCTTTTGCCACTCATTATCGAGCCATTGAAGTCCCTAACATCCCTTTCAAGGCCTTTGCATCGGGCCATCATCTCCGATAGCGGCACGAGGCTCTGGGCTTTTCGGATTTCAACTTTCTTGTTTTCTACGATCTCGTCTAATACGCTTGTATCCATTGCAACCGCACCATAGCAGTCTATTCTCGATCATGACATGCGGGCAGATTTGAAGGCCATCATGCAGACCACATTCTTGTAGCCTTTCTCCCCAATGAATATCGGGTAGAACCTTTTCCTGCTTCTGATTAACTCGCCATTATTAACTGCAACTGGATCCCCTTCCTTTACCAAGCGGTAATTTTCTATCCCGGATGCCTTGCCTGTGTTGCCTAATACGCCCTTAACAACATAACTGTCTTTGCTTACTGCAGCCTCCTTTCCCTCTATTATGTTTCGTATCGTGGCCTTCACCAACTTAATCACATGGTTGGCATCGGTATCCCGGTTGAACTCTATGCTTATGCATTCATGGGGAAAATCATCGATGGCCTTGCCTTTAGCTATCGACCTGCTCATCATGACAAGCTTCTTTATCGGCACTTTTCTTGCAAGCCCAAGAGCACGCCTTTTGGTTATTATTATTGTGTCTGGCATCTTGGCGTACGTCGAGTGTATGTCAATTACATACCTATAACCTTCCAGTTCGTGCAGAACTTCGAATGCCATCCGCTCTTCTGTGTTGCCGTTCCTCTTTCCCGGGAAGCACCTGTTTCCATCCACATCAACGAACCGCTTATTTATCTTTATTGCAGCCTCATTTGCGATTATGCCTTTTATTCTCGCACCAAGGTTCTTCTCTTTCGACAGCATCTCTATTACTTGTTTTCCAATAAGCTCATTTCCATGCAATGAGCCGACTATCGCCACCTTTTTGCGCCCTTCTCCGAATTCGATCGTCTTCATCACAACCCACTAGTGTCTTAGAACTGCAACTACTATCATTGAATCCCCCCTATGTCTGTCTATTCCAAGATGAGAGAATAGTCTTTCCACCTCTGGATTTACTCTAGGCACACTGCCATTCAATGGCCTACCATAAGTGCCTATATCAGTAAAGTTTGATAAGTTTAGGTGCTGTTCACCAAGCATCTGCGCTATATGCGAAGCTATTTCCTGCGTATTGGTGTCAGGGACATCTGAAAGTGATGGATACATCCTCGAATTTGCCTGTGAATTGGCGACTACTCTGCTCAATGCAGAATACATCGCAGGATTCTGGGTGCGCATAGTGAAAGCATGAGGTTCGCCATCCGAAATTGCAATCTCTGCAGACAATGCAAAGAGACGCCTGCCCTGATGCCTTATATCCAATGCAACGCCGTTTAAGTATAGTACCTTCCGAGTCTCAAAACCGCAAACTGAAGGCACATCCATCTCCAAGGAGGTATAGGATGCAAACCCTGCCAACCTCCGGCCACTATAGATGAGATGCAGTGTGTCACCGGCATTTACGTGCCCCAAAACCTCTTCCTCGCTCATCTCGGTTCCAAAGCCACGCCTGCTCATCTTGACGAGCCTGTTCTTAACTCTCTCACTGAGATCGGCTGGGTCTATAATTTCTACCCTGCCTTTTCTATCAAAAAGTCTCTGGGCTGATGTTAGTACACCTATCTTACCAGCAGCCCCTGCACCATCAACTGCCCCTGTTTGTATCTTGCCACCGGTTAACTATTCCTCCACTCATCTTTAACACCAAATTATAATGTAATTAATACTACAATATACTATATATTTAAACATTTATGTATATAATTATACATATGATTGAGATACTGGATGACTTCTTCAGGAACGCAAGGGGCAGGAAGGTGGTCGCAACCGAATTCCTGCTGCTGGGCCTAAAGGTCGATGGGAAAGGCAAGGTCTACGCAGGCCGCATAGAGATACCACCGGCCAAGATCGCAAGGGCGCTTGGCGTGGACAGGCGCGTCGTTATAGATACAGCGAAGGCCATAGCGAGCGATGACAAGCTGCTGCACATCTTCTACAGGCTTGAGCCCAGGGCCTTCATGGGCAATTCGGCGAAGGAACTGGGTTTTGATACAATAGAGATACGCGCAGACCCGAAGAGGAAGGGCGTGGTAGCGGCTGTAACAAAGGTATTGTCTGATGAGAGCATAGTGATAAGGCAGATCGTGAGCGACGACCCCGACCTGTTCCCGGATCCTGTCCTCACCATAATAATAGACGGGAAGCTGAATGCCGAAGTGATAAAGAAGCTAAAGGAGCTCAAGTTTGCCAACGCAATCACGGTCAAATGAGCAAAGTGGGCACGGGGCAAGACATATATATTTCAAAGCCCGATTTCATCTGCTGTTTCTATGAGGATATTACTCCAATTCCCAGAAGGGCTTAAGCAGAAGGCGCTCGAGTACGCGAAGAAGATAGAGGCGGAGGGCAACGAAGTTGTCATCTCGGCATCGCCCACCTTCGGCGCCTGCGACCTCGCCATAGACGAGGCGAAGCACGTCAAGGCTGACAAGCTCGTGCACTTCGGCCACGCCGAATTCCACCACGTTGACTTCAATGTGGAGTACATTCCCTATGAAATGACCGTGGACCTCTCGATACTGAAGGAATCGCTCCCGCAGCTGAGCAAGTTCGAAACAATAGGGCTTATGACAACGGTGCAGCATATGCACCAGCTCGATGCGATAGCGCAGTTCTACCGCTCGAACGGAAAGGCTGTTGTCATAGGAAAGCCCTTCGGATTCGCGAAGCAAAAGGGCCAAATATTGGGTTGCGACATAGGCAGCGCCTCAGGGATCGACAAGCAGGTGGACGCCTTCGTCTATTTCGGCGGCGGGCTGTTCCATCCGCTCGGGGCTCTCCTTCAGACCACAAAGCCTTTCCTGGTGGTCGAGCCGTTCACCGGAAAGATAGAGTTCATAGACCACTACCGTAACGAGTATAAAAGGCGGAGCACAGGCAAGGTGCTCGCGTCGCTCAAGGCGAAGAAGATAGGCATACTTGTGAGCACGAAGAACGGCCAGTACAACATGAACCTAGCCTCAATACTCAAGAAGCAGGTGGAGAGCCAGGGCATGTCGGCCGGCATACTCGTTGCCAATACCTTCGATTTCGATGCGCTGAACAACATGCTCGAGTTCGATGCATTCGTGAATACCGCATGCCCGAGGCTTGCGATAGACGACACCGACCGCATAAGGAAGCCCCTGCTGAGTGCTAACGAGCTCGCTGAGGTGCTGAGGATAAGGAAGGAACAGAGCGCCATAACAAATCTGAAGAGCAAGACTGAATCTAGCTAGCCTTGAGGTTTACTGCTCCTATCTCTACGAACAGGTTCTGCCCGTTGCCAGCAGGCGGTGCCTGCGTGTACTCAAACCAAAGTACCCCTGCAATCGAGCTGCCGACAGGGTAATAAGGCTTGCTTGTTACCATGCCGTTTATCGGCAGTATTATTGTCGCCTCCTGCCCTGTTGCAAACATTCCTATTGCATTGAACGCTATGCCCGTGTTCGCAGCGGTGAAGTATGAAGGTGTCAGTATCCCATAGGTCAGTTCGCCGTTCGGGACGAAGATGACGTTTGCGCTAGCCCAGTTTACGCCTGTGTTCTGCCCTACCGTCACAATAAGGTTGCCTGTCACTGAGCTGAATGCCGGGTTTCCGCATATGTAGCCGGGCTGCGCAAGGCAAGCCGTGCTCACATTGTTGCCCCCCAGTATCCCCAGAAAGTACAGCGCGACCATGACGATTGCTATTATCAGTATGGCCCATCCATAGGTCATGAGGTATTCCATCGCACTCTGTAGTCTTAGCTGTTTCATACGCCAATGCCCTGCTGCTGCATAAATACTACATGAGAAGGTTTATAAACCTGTTAATAAAATTCACGACGCCTTCAGCGTGACCGTGCCGAGCTGCGCGAAATAGTTCGAGCCCTGGCTTAATCCCGTTATGGTGTACTCTGCCCACAGCGTCCCCTGCACCACTGTGCCTGGCTTGCTGTACGGCGTGCCTGGCATCACCCCGTTTACCGGCACTGTAATCTGGACCGTCTGCGAGTTGATTAGCCCTCCTATGGCGTTGAACGCTCTCCCCGTATTGGCAGCTATGAAATAGGAAGGTATCAGTATGCCTGCCGTTGGCGCTCCTGCAGGTATGAAAAGGACGTTCGCTGATGCCCAGTTGTTTCCGGTGCTCTGCCCTACGTAGACCAACAGGTTGCCGGTCACTGAACTGAACAGGGGCTGGCTGCAGACATAGCCTGACTTCGCGAGGCATGTAGTTCCCAGAGGCGAGCCGCCTCCGAGTACCCCTAATGAGAACAAGGCTACCATCACTACTGCTATTATCAGTATGGCCCATCCATAGGTCATGAGGTATTCCATCGCACTCTGAAGCCTAAACGATTGCACGCCCAAACCTAATACATTGACTATACTGTCACGACTGGCTATTTAATACGTTGTACAAAACCGGGCAGAGCTGGACGAGTTAAATTAAAATGAAAAAGAAAAGAAAAAGAAAGCATCCTGTGATCAGGATGCCTTAAGAGTTACCGTCGCTAGCTGTGCGAAGTAGTTCGCGCTTGATGTAGGCCCTGCAATCGTGTATTCAGCCCACAGCGTTCCCTGAACAGTTGATCCAATCGCATAGAACGGCTTGTTTGTCACAACTCCATTGATTGGAACCGTGACCTGTGTCTGCTGCTCAGCAGAAAGCCCTCCTACTATCGAGTTGAACACTATTCCGGTGTTTGCTGCAGTGAAGTATGCAGGTGTCAGTATGCCCGTCGTTGCTGTTCCCGCAGGCACGAAGACTACGTTTGCCGTAGCCCAGTTATTTCCAGAAGCCTGCCCCACTGTAACCAACAGGTTGCCGGTTACGGAACTGAACACAGGCTGGCTGCAAACATAACCTGACTGCGCAAGGCACGTCGTACCGAATGGCGTTCCTCCTCCAAGGATTCCCAAGGAGAACAAAGCTACCATCACTACTGCTATTACCAGTATGGCCCATCCATAGGTCATGAGGTATTCCATTGCACTCTGAAGCTTTATCGCTTTCATACATATCCCATTTTCTGGTCAAGTAATTCCTTATAAAGAAAAGTATTTAAATGTTGCTGGCGGCGTGCCCACGACTATCCCCCGATTGCAGCCTGGAAAGCTCGTTCGCAAGGCCCTCAACCTGTATGCGCGCAACATCCTGCTTCTTCCTGAAGTCAGGGAGCAGCGAGTTCGCGAAGCGCATGTGAAGCGTGGAATCGTAGATGTCCAGCATTATGTCATAATAGTGTGCGGCCTTGCGCATCTCGTTCCTGCGCATGGCATCGAGCGCCTCCCTCTTGAGCTCGCCAACAACGTCCATCATTCCGAGCAGGTATGCGGGTTCGCCTGAGCCCACCTCGCCCATCGTAGCTATTCTCCCATGGGCGAGCACGGAGAAGAGCATAACAGCCTCGGTGTACTCCTGGTGTGCCTGAAGCGTGTAGTACTCAAAGCCTGGCTCAAGCCTCTTTATCCTGACTATGCCCGCCTTTAGCTGGGCGATCATGCGCTTTGCAGCAGGCATCTGCCTCGCGTGCATCATTGATATGGCCTTGCCGCATATGCGTATGTTCTCCCTTGAAAGCCTCATTATCTCGTCGCGCCTGTTCTCCAGCGAGACGAGCTTCTTCTCTATCCTCGGAATGTCCTTTATCATCGTACAACCCTCCTTCCGTATTCGAATATGTATTGCTGGGCATAACCTCTATAGTCTTTCCATCGCTCGTCGGCGAAGTCGTGTATCCTGTTTACCGTGCGCTTCCTCCCGTTGAAGTACACCTTCTCGACAACGCGCTTCACCCAGAGGTCTATCGGGAAGGCCTCGAGCTTCTTGTAGCCGAAGAGGAGTATGCAGTCGGCGACCTTGTCCCCTACGCCATCTATCTCGAGGAGCGCCTCCTTCGCGCTGTCATAGTCCTTGTTGGACAGGCTGTCGAGGTCCACCTGCTCAAGGCAGGATCTCGCTGCGCTCCTTATGTATTTGTCGCGGAAGCCGGTGCCGCATGAACGTATGTCGGCAAGGCTTGCATCTGCCAGCGCCGATGGCTGCGGGAAGAGCCTAAGTTCACGGCCTTCATATGAAACGGGCTCGCCGAACCTCCCTATCAGGTTTTTTGTTATCAGGCGTATGCGCTTCATGTTGTTGAACTGAGAGATGATGAAGCAGAGCGTAGCCTCCCAGGGATCGTTGTGTGTTATTCGCATGCCCCTGAGGCTGCTTATGGCCGAGCTCATGAAGGGATCGGTGCCTATGCTGCCGTACACGCTCTCCATGTCGTCCCCAAGCCCAAGCCTTTTCGAGACTTCGGCGTCCAGCTCCCTCTTCGAATAGCCGTAGCCCGACCAGCCAAGACGGCTCCCTCCGTTGCTACCCTTTTTGGATACTACCTGGATAAAGCCCTTACCGGTGACGAAGCTCAGGGCCTCCTTATTATTATCCATAATATAATCCCCGAAGAAGGTCAGCGGCTGGCCGCTCTCTATTGTCAGCCTCATATCAAAGTCGTTTACATCCAGCATAAGGAATCATTTGGTAATTGGATAAAGACATTAAAAAGAGTATTTCTTTTTTTTTTTATGAAAGTCATATATATCAGAAGATTGCAATCAGACAGTGCTGTGATCCAATGGCTTTTACTGAAAGGAGATCCCAAAGAAATGCACCCCTAAGGGAGCACTTCGACGCTATGTTAAGCATTTTAAGAACCATAGATGGCGACGTTCCAGACATGCAAGCGTTCAGGGGGCGACAATTTTTGGGTATTGTAGGCCCACTTGATGTTGGCGATGCACTTACTTTGATATCCAGGATAAGGGAAGAGGACTTGGTCAGCCAGGCCGAGAAGGCACTCCGAGCTTCTGGTTACGACAAGGATGAGCTATTCGCGGTTGCTTTCATGGCCGAGAATTTGGGTCTGGACCTGAACGAAAGGCGGTCCCCATCCAGAGCCATCCTAAGGGAGCGCTTTGATGCTGCATTAGGCATACTAAGGACCGCTGACGAAGACCCGCCCACCCTCCACATACTCAAGGCACGTTTGTATCTGCAAATTATAGAGTCGCTTGAGGTTAATGAGGTCTCTACTTTGGTGCGCAGGATAAAAGATGAAGGGCTGCTCCGCCAGGCAAGGATGGTGTTTAGGCACAGCGATTGGTTTCCTGATCCCGGCATTGATGATCATGAGGCAGCAGACCATATCATAAGATCTGAATATAACCCAAACTAGACGATACAATGAAATTAAACGAAAGAAGGTTGCCCAAGAATGCGGCTCTAAGGGAGCAGTTCGACGAGGCGTTCATGATACTTAGGAACTTCGGCGATGATACCCCAAGGATGCAGACCGAAAAGATAAGGGCATTCGGCGCCATTGTCAGGTCGCTTGATGCGCGAGATGCTGTTAAGCTGGCCGTCAGGATTAACCAGGAGGGTTTAGGGGAACAAGTGGCTGCAATTGCCGAGATCATAAGTGCTGATTCTGGAATACATGTTGCTGCGGTGATAGTGGTGGACCCTGAAACTATGAGAAGGGCGCTGTATAACCACATCATAAGGGAAGGATATTCGGATAATTAGGAAGCAAGGCCTTCCCCTTCTGCACCCACAATAAGTTATACCACAATAAGTTATATAATGACCTTAATACATAGTATGCAAGATTACAGGTCCTGTCCATGAACCTTGATGACCTTGTGGCGCTTGCAAAGAGCAGAGGCCTATTCTGGCCTGCGGCTGAGATCTACGGAGGGAGCGCCGGCTTCTACGACTACGGCCACGTTGGCGCCCTTCTGAAGAAGCGCTTCGAGAATGTCTGGACCTCGTATTTCGTCGACCAGGGGGACAACTACTATATCCTCGATGCCGCTCACATACTTCCGGAGAAGCCGTTGATAGCCTCAGGGCATGCGGCGTTGTTCAATGACATACTCATACAGTGCACCAAGTGCAAGACGTACTTCCGCGCAGACGTCCTCCTCAGCGAGCTGGGCGTCAAGGTATCGGAGGGCGCAACAGCGGCGCAGATAGACGAGCTTATCGAGAAGGAGCACGTCAAGTGCCCCAAGTGCAAGGGCGCGATGGCAAAGACGAAGCCCTTCAACATGATGTTCGATGTGTATCTGGGTCCGGAGCGGTCCGAGAAGGGCTACCTTCGGCCCGAGACCGCGCAATCGGTATATCTCAACTTCTTCCGTGAGTTCAATATCCTGAGGAAGAAGTTGCCGATGGGACTCGCACTCATAGGCAAGGCCTACCGGAACGAGATCTCCCCCAGGCAGGGACTTTACAGGATGCGAGAGCTGACACAGGCCGAGCTGCAGATATTCTTCGACCCAGAAACATGGGACTTCGACCTGGGCAAGGTTTCTGACAGGAAGCTGAACGTCTTCTTCTACGAGGCCAAGGATGCTCAGAGGATTACCGTAAAGGAGATTGTGGAGAGGCACAAGGTCCCGAAATTCTACGCGTACCACATGGCGCTTATAGACATATTCTACACCGACATACTGAAAATACCAGAATCAAAGTTCAGGTTCTTCGAGAAGGGCGGGGACAGCAAGGCCTTCTACAACAAGCTCCACATGGACATAGAAGTGGATGTCGAGAGCTGGGGCGGCTTCAAGGAGGTCGGCGGTCTGCACTACAGGACCGATTACGACCTCAAGTCGCATTCGAAAGGCTCAAACCAGGACCTCTCCGTCAACATGAACGGCAGGAAGTTCATGCCAAACGTGCTCGAGCTCAGCTTTGGCGTCGACAGGAACGTATGGATGCTCGTGGACCTGCACTTCGAGAAATCCGAAGACAGGACGGTATTGAAGCTGCCCGCGTACCTCGCGCCGTTCTCCGCCGGAGTATTCCCATTGCAGCACGACGAGAATATAGAGCGCGTAGCGCAGTCCATACACAAGAGGCTGAGGACGGAGTTCAAGGTGGAGTACGACGACGCCGGTTCGATAGGCAGAAGGTACGCGCGCATGGATGAGATAGGCACGCCCTTCTGCATAACCGTGGATTTCGATACGGTCGAGAAGAGCTCGCCGAACCACGAGACTGTCACGGTGCGTTTCCGCGATGAGAAGAAGCAGGAGCGTGTCAAGATAAGCGATCTTAACCAATTCCTTTACGGTCATGTGCATCATGATAGCTCAAAATCGCACCCTTCTTTCATGTAAATCGGCCAAAAACCGCAGATTTAATACCTGCCCCAATTTTTACGTCGTACAATGACGGCGCCTAATCAAAGAAACCGAAATCGAACCGAAACGTAAGACAGCTATTAAATACCTTACGTGAGCTATAAAGGTACGTTTATCTGCGGTGGGGAATGCACCCGCAGCTGAATATGTGATTGAAATGGGAAAGACCTTCGAGACAAAGAGGCGTATACTTCAATTGTTAAAGTCCGGGAACAGGACACCTACCGAGATATACAAGATGCTGAATCTTGCACCGTCAACCGTGAGCCAGCACCTGAAGGAACTGAAGGAGGCTGGGCAAGTAGAGGAATACTTCGATGAGCATTTCAGGAACATAAAGTATTACGGACTGCGCGTCCAGCAGGCGCATCCGATTGCGGTGCAGCAAAAGGCCGCAAGGGATGCAACCTACCTGAGATACGGTATGGGCGCTATAATAATAATTGCAATACTTGGCATTGCGTACTTTGCCCTGGCAAGCGGCAGCGTGCAAGGCCAGGCGCTGGCATACTCATCGCAGCCGCAGGTTGTGCAGATGCTCCTGACCGATCCGCCGCACGTTCCAAACGGGACAACATCCCTTCTGGTTTCGTACTCTGCCCTGGCTCTTGCAGTGAGCAACAGCAGCGGTAAAGGGATCATAAAACTCAACTCAAGCGGCAAAGTCGACCTCATGGGCTTGATCAATGCAAGCACTTTGCTCTCAAACGCAAAGATACCTGCTAATACAGCGGTTCAGGCGGTCGCCTTCGACATATCTAATGCTTCAATAACAATAAGCGGCACAACGTATCCGCTTCTTGTATCAAAGGGCCACATAGTGGCCAATGTGACTGGCAATTCCACGTCAACAAATTCGACCATCCTGTTAGACTTCTCGCCCACCGTTGCCGTCATATACACAAACAGCTCGCCTGTGTTCGTACTGGTCCCTTCAATAAGGACAATAAGGATACCTGGCATAGTACTGAAGGAGAACGGTTCCTACTCGGTACCGAGGCCGCTCAACATCACAGAGAGGATGCATCTCGAGCACGTGCGCGCCAACATCACCATATCCAACGCGTCCCTGAGCACAGGCGACAACATAACGACGATACACGTCACCGTTACCGACAACTCCAACCAGAGCGTCACCCTCGAGCACCTTTTCATACTGGGCAATGAGACGATAAACCTGAACCTGAGCACCATGAACCAGGACATGCCTTACATACCTGTCCCGCCAAACGTGCCTGATCTGGGCATCGGCGTGAACACATCCGGAAACGCGCAGGTAGCCCAGAATATGGGAATGGACATTAACACATCTGGGCCTGTGGTGATTGCGCAGAATCTAGGCGTTGGCACGAACGCATCAGGGGCTGTCCAAGTTGCTGAGGGAGACATGCATGTCTCCATGGGCATGAATGACACCGGGTCCATGGGTCCGGGCTCATTCGGTCATGCCTTCATAATTACCTCAGGAAACTTGAGCGCAGAAGAGCATATGGGTTGGAACAGGATGAACTGGAGCAACCCCAACGACACCATCCTGAGCAGCTTCCTTGGGCATGGGATGCCCGGCATATCCGGAGACCTGCATTCGATCGAAGGCATCAGGCTCAACGCCAGCGCGCAGGGCCATGTGGATGAAGGGATAAGCGAGGCCCAGGGGCTGATGGCGAACATCGTCAAGTACCGCGTCGTTGCATTCTTCATCGGCCAGAATGGCACCCTCACATTGCCTGAACTCCAGCCTTGCGAGATCCACGGCAATGTCCATGCCAGCGCCAATTCGAGCATCTCCCATGTAGAGATAAACTGCGTAAACGGCAACGACTTTGGGGCGGGCGGCTACACGCTGGCTCCAGGAAAGTCCGTCACGCTTACATTCACCGGACATCTTGCGCCGACCGACAGGAGGCTTGTGCTCAACGTCCAGTCAGGAGCAAGGTACAAGGTGACGGTGATGGGAAACGAGGGCGCATACGCCACAGCTAACGTCACAGCAGGATAACGCTTTTCTTTCCAGGCTGGCAAGATGCACGGATGCCATCCCCAGACGCCAGCCTGCCTTTCTTCTGCAGCCTTCTCATGGGCACTAGAAACGAAGATTTATGATACTTGACTTACAAAGGAATCTGAGGTCCTTCACTTGAAAAAAGAGAGCCCAGAGGAGAAGAGGAGGCGTCTCATAATGCTCGCAAAGGCGAGCGTGAGCCAGGCATATTCAACAGGCGAGCATTCCGTCATGCAGGCGATAGGCTCGTACAACGAATCGGAGCGCATAAGGAACCTCCTGCACGAGAAGCTCGAGGAGTGGTACGGCATATACTTCCCCGAGCTCAAGCTCTCGAACCAGCTGTCATATGCAAGGTTCGTGGCCGAGTTCGGAATGAACAAGAAGAGCATAGAAATGGAGAGGCTCGAGAGGCTGCTGGGCGAGGCCTCGAAGGACGTGCTCTCAAGGGCTGGCACGAGCATAGGGAGGGAGCCCACCGAGAAGGAGTTCGAGATGCTGAGGAGCCTTGCTAATGCGGAGCTCCAGATGGACGAGCTGCAGCAGGGGCTTGACAGATACCTTGACGCAGCGACAAAGGAGCTCATGCCCAACATAGTGTACCTGATAGACTACAAGATAGCCGCTGAGCTGCTCGCAAAGGCTGGATCGCTCACAAGGCTGGCAAACATGCCAGCGGGCACGATACAGCTCCTCGGCGCTGAGAAGGCTCTTTTCAAGCACATAAAGTTCCATTCGAAGCCGCCGAAGTACGGCGTGCTGTACAAGCTGCCGCAGATCAACACCGCTCCAAAGGGCGATCGCGGAAGGATGGCAAGGGTTTACGCGACCAAGATAAGCATAGCCGCCAGGGCCGACGCATACTCAAAGAACTTCATAGCGAAGAAGCTCAAGGAGCAGCTTGACAAGGCCCTGAAGAGGCATCATAAATAGCCTTCATCATCCAGGGCGCCTGAACTGACGTTCTCTTTCCTTTGGCATAGGATCCCTGATCGGCGGCATGAAAACGAAGGTCCTCTTGTTCGGGCCGCCACCGTTCCTGTGCGCACCGCGGTATTCGAGGCCGAATGCTATTATCATGGACAGGTCATCCCTCGTGACGGCATGCGTCGTCAAGCCAAGGCCCTTGCTCACCCTGCCCACGATCTCGACATCCGCATGCCTCCTTGTCTTCAGGAGCGCGGACCTGAGCACCTCTATATCGCCACTGCGTTGCTGCCTTGCCAAAACCGCCATTGCATACCTTCCTGGATGAGGAGCAATGGCCACCGAAAGTTCTTAAAGCTAACCTGCAAGTACGTTACATTCCGAAGGAAAAGTCCCAAAGTAACAGGCTCGTCTATCAGTTTTGCCCAAGGTTTTAATGCCTGTTTGAAGCGGATTTTGACTTTCTTATAACCAAGTGATAAGCTTTAAATAGCTTCGGGGCATAATAGTCCTTTAGGTTAGATATAATTGGTGAACTATGTGGGAGTTAATGATAAGGATGTAAAAGCAGCAACTGAAGTCATGGACCAAAATCTCGTCGTCAATATAAACAACAAGAGGCCTGAGGTGTCTCTAGCAACTGAAGACTATTCGCTGAATCCCGTTCTGGCTCCGTACCACAGGACAACCGAGCAGATGGACAGGATGCCTGTGCTTGAGCGCACGAAGACGGTGTGCCCGGAGTGCAAGCTCATTGTGGATGGCACCATCTACAAGGATGGCGAGAACGTCATGATAAGGAAGAACTGCCCTGAGCACGGCTTGACGGTCGAGAAGTACTGGGAAGACTATGACATGTACATAAAGATGAAGAACTACAACTACTACGGCCGCGGCTTTGACAATCCCAATTACATAAACAAGGGAGAGAACTGCCCGTTCGACTGCGGTATATGCGAGAGGCACAAGTCGCACACCGGTCTTGCGAACATCGTCATAACGAACAGGTGCCACTTGAGCTGCTGGTACTGCTTCTTCTATGCAAAGGAGGGCGAGGCTATATACGAGCCTACCATCGACGAGATAGAGCACATATATCACGTACTGAGGACGCAGAAGCCGATACCTGCGAACGCTCTACAGATAACCGGCGGAGAGCCTACGATGAGGGAGGATCTTCTCAAGATAGTGCAGATGGCAAAGGAGGCCGGCTTCGACCAGATACAGCTGAACACTACCGGAATAAACCTTGGCAACAACCCTGATATGGCCATAAAGGTCAAGCATGCGGGGGTAAGCTGCCTCTACATGAGCTTCGACGGCGTTTCAAAGCGCGCAAACCCCAAGAACCACTGGGAGGCGCCTTCAACGCTTGAGGCGTGCAGGAAGGCAAACCTAGGCATAGTGCTCGTCCCTACCGTAATAAGGACGATAAACGACCACGAGCTAGGGGACATAATCAACTTCGCAATAAACAACATAGACATAATAAGGGCCGTTAACTTCCAGCCCGTATCCCTAGTAGGGAGGATGCCTTCAAAGCTCCGCGAGAAGCAGAGGATCTCCATACCTGGGGCGATAAAGCTCATAGAGCAGCAGACCGACGGCGTGATAACGAAGGAGGACTGGTTCTCCGTACCTTACGTCGGAGGGATAAACAAGTTCATAGAGGCGCTTTCGGGATCGTACAAGTACGACCTCTCCATACACTTCGCGTGCGGAGCAGGCTGCTATGTCTTCATAGACAACGACAACAAGATAATACCGCTAACAAGGTTCGTCGACGCAGCGGGCCTGATGGAGCACCTGCAGCAAGCGATAAACGAGATGGAGGGCAAGTCGAAGCTTGAGAGAAGGTACATCGCGCTAAAGGCTCTCATGGGCCTGAGAAGGTACATAGACAAGGAAAGGCAGCCAAAGTCAATAAACTTCGGCAAGCTCTTCATGTCCCTGCTCCTGAAGCACGACTTCGCTACGATGGGCAAGTTCCAGCTCAAGTCGCTGTTCCTGGGCATGATGCACTTCCAGGATGAATACACATATGATATAAAGAGGGTCGAGAAGTGCGACATACACTACGCGATGCCCGATGGCCGCGTGCTTCCGTTCTGCACGTTCAACGTCTTCCCGGAGGTGTACAGGGACAAGATACAGAAGCAGTACAGCATACCCTCAAGGGAATGGAGATCCATGCACCCTGACTGGAGCTACGGCGGGGACAAGTACAGGAGGGATGTCCACGCAATAGAGGCCAGCGACGCGTACCAGAAGACGTACAAGCAGATGATGAACTACTTCACGATGCCAGTGAACAGGGCCGAGGCTGCCGCGATGGCGGCAAGGACCGGCAGGTCAAGGGCATCGGCAATGGCTTCAGCCCCAATGCCTTCAATAATGCCGACGCCTCCTAAGCACCACGAGGAGGAGGGCGAAAGCTGCGGCTGCGGTGGAAACTGCGGCTGCGGAAAGGGCGCGGAAGGGGAGAGCTGCGGCTGCGGAGGACAGTAATTCTGCTTGAAAACTTAATGGCGTGTCCGTATGGATAGAAGGGATAATGCGCCGCAGGAGAGCGGTTTTGCAAAGGACCTAGAGGAAGAGGTAGAGTATGATGACCGCGTCACGTACAACGGCAAGACCTACCGCGTCCCTTACAAGCTCATAAAGGAGGTCACGTTCACGAAGCTGAATCAGGCCGAGCTCAGGGACATAGAGCATTCCGCAAGGCTCCAGTACCGCCTTCTTCTCATGGATCCCGTATTAAGGGCGAAGGTCGAGTTCATACGCGGCAAGATAACAATAATATACAATCCCGTCGGTGCTGACAACAGGAAGGAGAAGATAAGCATGCGAGATCTAATAGACTTCCTTGCGAAGGAGGGCGTGTATGTGGATTCCAACTCAATGTCGGAGAGGGACGTCGACTACGTTGAGGAGATATTCAAGACGCAGTTCGATCCAGCATCGATAAGGGAGCACCCTCCGTACAGCTACTCCTTGGCGGAGTGGAAGAAGATGAAGCCGAAGTACGAGAAGGAAAAGGCCGAGTTCGACAAGGCCAAGCTCGACAAGTTCCACGAGTGGCAGGGCAAGTACATAAGCAGTTATCCTGAGATAGCCGGCGAGCTCGGCATAAAGGTCGACGAGCAGCCCAAGAAGCCTTCGCTGAAGGACAGGATCTTCGGTAAGAAGAAGGAGAAGGAAAAGGGCTTCTGGTTCCACGGCGCCTGAATGCTTAACGTGCAATCTCTATCTTCTGGCCTCAATAAACCTATGCATGCTATCTAATTCTTCGGAATGACCTCTTATGATATCAAGAGAATCAGCCTCTAGACCAGAGCGGTCTTCAGATCTGGCAAGGTCTCTCAACGCCCTTCTAGCGTGCCTTATTCTGTCTGCTAGGCTGGGCCCTATCCGATCTGCAATCAACTCTTCAGCGGCAAGTCCAGCTACTCTTTTAGCATCGTGTAGCTCTCCTGCATTTATGTAAGCTAATGTTGCCCTCAGGTATGCCCCGCCCCTTTCAAATGCCCATCCTGCTTTCCTGAAATCTTCTTTCGGATCAAGAGAGCGTTGTCGATTCTGAGGTTCGCGCCTAGCCACTTCCTCGTAATGCCTGCCGGCTTCCCTGAGAGCCGCCTCCCCGTCACGCGCCAATCTTTCTGCCTCTACCCAGACTTGGGAGATAGGTTTCGCGGCGTCCTGTTGCGGCCTAATATCTACAACTTTAGAATTTCTTCCTAGCGCCATATCAACCTGTACTATACCAATGATATAAAAGGATAGCGCATCAACGCATAGAAAACTTCTTAAACAGAACCCTCCTCTGATTTACCTAAGTAAAAGGATAAGCTTAAATATAAGGATGGATACCCTGATTGTATCACGAAACAGATCCTTTCGTTTTAAGCACGCTTAAACTGCACGCTTATCAGGGGACTTAATATGGCCAATATGACAACCATTAGACAAAGGGCTTTGGGTGAGGAGAGCAGAAGCATGGCATTGATAGATGCGCTTCGGGACAGGGGCTCAGCACTCATGTCTTCGGTAAGGGGCAGGTCAATGATCATCGGCTCAAGCGCAACGCTGCTGGCGGCATCCATGGGAGCTGCAACAGGGGTCATGGCGCATGGAAATGCTAATCAATCAAACGCAGGCGATTCGAAGGTAAAGGTAATCAAGTGCGTCGAAGACGTTCACGGAAAGAAGAAGGTCGTGTCGATGGCGGTGCAGCTTGCGCAACGCACCGGAGGCACCCTTGAAGGAGCAAAGACAAGCGGCAAGGGAAACCAAACCAGCGAAAAGGAGCGCAGGGATAGAAGTGAAGACAGGCAGGAGAAGCGCGCGAGAGAAAAGGAGCGCAGGGACAGGAATGAGGACAGGCGCGAGCACAAGAAGCAAAAGCTGCCTAAGTGCCCTCCAGAGCCTAAGGCAAAGACCGGCCCTACAGGGCCTACGGGCGCCACAGGCGCTACCGGACCTGCCGTAGTTGTACCTGCACCAGGACCTGCGCCTGTCACAACCACCACGACTTCAACGTCGACCACGACAACTCCTTTGGCAATAGCGCTTGCGCCGCTCACGGCATCTCCGTCAAACACGATAACGCAGGGCCAGACGGTTACGGTCACAGGCACGCCGCCAACGGTGGGGCAGGGGCCATACACACCGCAATTCTATGAGACGCCACCGAACTTCTCGAATCCAATATTGGCAGTAGACTGCCAAAACTCGCAGTCATTCACGTGCGTGTTCAACACGAACAGCACCACGACTACTGGCCCGTACACCTTCACCCTTTCAGTCACTGGAGGTGCAGGGCAGACCGCGTCGGCCAGCATAAATGTATTTGTCTACCCTGGCCTGCCTTCGGCAAGTGGGGCTTCGGCGAGCAGGATTTCTATCCGCGGATCGGTCCAGGCAAGTGGCTGAATGCCTGTCAAGATAGCAAGGCATATTGCCATGCATAGTAGATATGGGGCGAAATAATGAATACAAACTCTAGAACGGAGACACTGTTCCTTCTTGTCTTCGCATTTGCCGCTATCGGATCGGTATCGGCTCAGACACCGCTGAACATCTCCCCAGGGCCGCAGCCATCGCTGCAGATCGTGGAGCAGGGACAGCTAGTTACGATAACGCAGGGATCGCCATCGGGCGGCACGCCCCCGTACACCTACAACTGGCTCAGCTCCACAAGCCCTTCAAGCACTCCGCAGCCAACGACATTGTGCGCGAACCCGCAATCCAACACGTGTTCCTTCCAGACCAACACGCTGACTACACCAAGTGCATATTACTTCATGGTCCGTGTATCCGATTCTTCTGGGGAGCATGCCAACTCCTCTTTCGCCACAGCCGAAGTCTTCAAGTCAGCATCTGCGACAGTTGCTGCGGCCAACAGCACTGTACAGATAGGCCACAGTGATGTCATCACGGTAAATGCCTTCGGCGGGATAGGGCCGTACAACCTCAATCTTCTGTTCGCTAACAACAACACTGTTGCGGCAGCATTCAGCGGGGTCCCGAAGAACAGCTCAAAGACGTACACATTCACGCCCAAGGGCGCAGGCTCTTACACCTTTTATGCCACTGGGACCGACACCGGCGCCACAAACCCGTATCAGTTCAATTCAACAAAAGTTACAGTAACAGTTAGGCAGGGGTTCAATAATTCAGACGTCTCCGTGATGGTGCCAACTCCGGTGCTGGACGTCGGCCAATCAGAGATCATAACAGCAAACGTCTTCGGCGGCACGCCCCCATACACCTATGCATGGACGATAAAGGGCAGCCAGATAAACCAGAAAACGCAATCTATTTCATTCACAGGAAATGCGAGCAACATTGCTACCGACCAGGTGAAGGTGGTCGTCACCGACAGCACTTCAGCCCAGGCAACTGCCAATGGAACCGTAACAGTAAATCCCGGGATGGGCATATCTGCGCCAACGCCTGCGGTCCAACTGGAGGACCAGGGCCAGGCAATCACAGTTACAGAAGCTACTCCGTCGGGCGGCACGCCCCCGTACACCTACAACTGGCTCAGTTCCACAAACGTCTCCAAGGTGCCGCAGCCGACCACTCTGTGCACAAATCCGCACTCTAACGTCTGCACTTTTGCAACCAACGCATTGACGACCCCCGAGCCGTATTACTTCCTGGTCCACGTCAACGATTCTTCCCATGAGCAAGCTAATTCATCAATGGCAACTGCTGAGGTATTCAAGGCGCCTCAGGTTACTATAACCGCTTCTAACAGCATCATAGGTATCGGGCAGAGCGATGCAATACGCATAGCGTTCATCGGAGGCGACGGACCGTTCACCGCAAACATACTGTATGTGAACAATGGGACAGTCGCGGCTGCATTCTCTTCAATAGCGCGCAACGGCACCGGCTCTTACACGTTCACTCCGAAGACAGGCGGGACATTCACATTCAATGCGGTGGCTACGGATATCGGGACTGCAAGCCCCCAGTACGCCTTCAATTCGACAAAACTGACGATAAACGTCAAGCAGCCATTCAACAACTCCGATGTCTCCGTCATCGTGCCGACACCTGTGCTGGACGTCGGCCAATCAGAGATCATAGCAGCAAACGTCTTCGGCGGCACGCCCCCATACACCTACGCATGGACGATAAAAGGTGCGCAGCTGAACCAGCACACAAAGTCCATATCCTTCACGGGCAATGCGAGCAACATCGGCACAGACCAGATAAGGGTGGTTGTAACCGACAGCACATCTGCACAGGCAACTGCGAACGGCACTGTCATGGTCAACGGTGGAATGAGCATACCTTCACCGATGCCTTCATCGCAGACGGTAAAGCAAGGCCAGGCTATAACCATAACCGAGGGATCTCCAACAGGAGGGACTGCGCCGTACACCTACAACTGGCTCAGCTCCACAAGCCCTTCAAGCACTCCGCAGCCAACGACATTGTGCGCGAATCCCCATTCGAGCGTCTGCACATTTGCGACCAACGGCCTTACGACGCCCGGCACGTATTACTTCTTCGTCCACGTCAACGATTCTTCCCATGAGCAGGCCAACTCATCGTTCGCCACTGCGATAGTCATCGCAAAGCTCAACATATCGGCGCCTGTGCCCCCAGTGCAGTACATAGACCAGGGCCAGACCGGCACGCTCACCGAGCACGTACCGACAAGCGGCGCGCCTCCATTCACATACAATTGGTTCGATATAATACCTAACACGTCGGTGCCCTCTGCAGTGACTTCATGTGCAACAAATGTATGCAGTTTCCCTACCAGCAACTCGACCACCACCGGTGATTATTCATTCTACGTGGTCGTGAAGGATTCTGCCGGCGAGAGCCAGAATTCATCCAGCGTGAACATCTTCGTCTACCCGCACCTTACCGTCGCGCCGCCTACCATAGACCCGATAGACCAAGGCCAGACTGCATCGATAAGCGATAACATCCCATCAAGCGGCAGGGCCCCGTATTCATACAAATGGCTTGTCGAGGTACCTGGCAGCAATATCTACTCCATTGCACCGACCTCCATATGCCCTATAAATCAGGGCGCAGGCCAGGCAGCGAACACACTGGAGACATGCAACTTCACCACAAATTCAACCACAAGGACGGGGACGTACAATTTCATATTCCAGGTAACTGACAATGCCAGCACTCCAGTCACATCCAATTCATCTTCGGTGCCATTGGTTGTGAACGCCACGCCATCTGTAAAGCTGGTTCCGAGCGCATCGATGCTTGCTATAGGCCAGACGGAGACGCTGAAGGCAGAGCTTTCTGGAGGAATAGGCCCTTTCTATGTAAGCATAATATATGCAAACAACGGCACAGTGGCCTCAAGTTCCGCCAGCGTGCCGTACGGCGGCATCGCTGCATACTCGTTCAAGGGTGCAAAGCCTGGGACACTGACGTTCTATGCAATCGCAAATGATCTTGGCACCACAAGGTTGGTGTCGACCAGCTCTTCCGATGTATCCATACCCGTATCGTCTTCGGGCTTTGGAGTGGTCGTCTCTCCTGTCACTATAAATGCGGACCAGAACCAGCCAGTCACGATCAATGCCACGGTGATGGGCGGGAAATCGCCGTTTACATATACGTGGAGCATCAACGGGAACCCGATAGCCGGATGCTCTGGCCCGACGTGCACGTTCAGCGCTTCTGCAGGCACTGTGCAGGCTTCGGTTACGGATTCGAGCACACCCACTCCAAACAAGGCCAACGCATCGGCAACCATCGCAATAACAGGCAGCGCGCTTGGCATCACCTTGACGCCTAGCACTGCCACGATAACGCCTTCCGGCTCGCAGACCTTCTCTGCCGCGGTATCCGGAGGCACGGGGAACTTCATCTACCAATGGTATAACGTTACCTCAGGAGCTCCTGTTGCAATCGCGGGCCGGACCTCAAACACAATCACCATAGCCGGCAGCCAGACTGGCTCGTTCTCCTATAACATCATGGCCACAGACACCGGCACAACTATCCCTGCCAACGTTGCGGCCACGGCGCAGCTTACCGTCAGCTCCGGGCAGCCCATCAACAACGGAGGCGGCGATGGCGGCGGCGGAGGCGGCGGAGGCGGTGGCGGAGGCGGCGGAAGCTTCCTGCCCACGGTTACCCACTTCAACAGTTCCTGCTACTCAATAATGAACTTCTCGCAGGACAACTTCGAGGACATAACGCTGTACAGCATGAGTTTCGGCATAACGCTCAACTTCATAACGCCGAACAGCACGGGCCTTAGCGTAAACAACAATGCCTACACACTGACGCCATCCAAGCGCGTCTACTTCCATAACGCGACCAACTACGACTACTATGCCGAGCTCATGAACATGTCGTACATACCGTTCAAGCACACCGTCGGCATAAACGTCTGCGCTGTGCCAACCAAGACGCAGAACAGCACAGTTTCAACGCCCACCATAACCGTTACTGCACCAACGACCACAGTTGCTGCCAACACGACACCGACCTCCAAATTCAATGTCACGGTCAGCTCCGCAAGCAACACAATCAACGCAGGTTCCAATGCGATAATTGCGGCGCACCTATCGGGCGGCACAGGCCCATTCGCCTACCAGTGGTACAACGACACCAACGGCACGCAATCGCGGGCGATGCCAGGCGCTACTTACAATACGTTCAAGTTCGTTGCAGGCAACAAGAACGGTACCTATTCATACCACGTGCTTGTCACGGACCGCGGCAACGGCAACAAGACGTTCTATTCGAACAAGATAACCATGAGGGTGGAAGGAGCATCGCCGGCTAACTCCGCTGCGGCATCGCTGCTTGCGGCACTGCCCGGTCTGATAGGGGTGCTGATAGCCATAATAGTAGGGTACCTTGTATACTCGAACAGGAAGAAGCGCAGCGGAGGAGGGGTCCACATGCCTGTCACGGACCAGGACCTTCCAAGCTCCTGATCCGCTTCATATAACGTGCCGCTTCCTCATCCTTGACAGTGTAAGCACCATCCCGAATACGAGAACGAGGATCCCCGCAGCCACGAATACCGACAGCAGGCTTGTGCTTATGTAACCCTCGACCCTCAGCGATATGCCCGAGGATATGGCTATGAACGAGAAGAGCGGAGGTATTGCAGGGAGCGGCGTCTTGTAGCGTTTGAGGAACCAGAAAGCCGCCATGAGGCCTATCGCGCCTCCGCATATCGTGAACAGGGCCACGAAGAGGTTCTGGAACGAGGAGTATATGCTAACCGCGGCCATGAGCGGAAGTCCTAGGTCTCCTTCGCCTATCTCTATCTGCGTTATCACGGGCAGCCTTCCGAAGGAGAGCAGCTTCTTGAAGAGCGGGTCCTTGTCCTCCTTAGTCTCATGCAGGTAGCTTAGATATGCCGCCACCTCCTCCGCGCTGACGTCCTTCTCCGGTATGGCCTCGAGGTCCTCCTCGTTGACTAGAAAGATCATGTCCTCGTCGGCAAGCTTCTCAGCAACCTTTGTCATCGCTTTTGTGACGAAGACCGCGACATAGTCGTAAAGCGCGAGGAAGGCGAGCGCGATTATCGCGTACTTGAAGTTGAGATAGAAGCCAAGCACAAGGCCAACCCCTATGCTCGAGATTATCCATGTTGCGTTCCTCGCCATGTGCGTCTTTATCTTAAGCACTATGAGGAGCAGCGATGCGCCGAGCGCTATGAACAGGTAGGTCCACTGCAGCCCTGGGGGCAGCACTATTGTGAGGAAGAAGAGGAACGCGAAGAAGGCCGTTGCCACGATGACGCACGATTCGAAGGCAAGGAAGAGGCGGTGGTTCCAGATCTCGCCTCCGTGCCTCTTATGCCTGTTCAGGAGCATGAGCAGCAATACTGAAATGAGCACGGCGTCTATGGCGTACGAAAGGTCGACGGTCGCCGGGCTTGTGAGCCTGCCTATCACTATGTTTACGTTTGATGTATAGACGGTCAGCGAGGCCACGAGGAAGCCAGCGAACTGGACTATCAGGAACATGACCACTACTGCTACAATCTCCCTGGTCTCTATTACTTTCAGCACGCCCGCACCCAGATCGCCTATCTGGCCGATACTAATTAGGCATGCAGGTTTTTAACGGTTCAGTAGCCGGAGGCAGAGCCAAAGCAGGAAGAACGGGCATGGGTGGCACCGGCTAATGCCGGTGCGCTGACACTACAGTGCCGCATTATCCAATGCTTATACTAAAAGGCTCCCGTTTCCTATCAATGACCTTGACTCGCCAAGAGGCTCCGCGTAAGCGAAGGTCTTGTGCGAGTTGGTTATCCTTACCCTGTACTCCTTCCCAATTCTGGCCTTCGCGTTCCTTATGAAGACAACCACGTTGTCCACACGCCCGATACCCTCTCCTCTCTGGTTTCGCGCTACGATCTTCACATCGTAGGTCTCTCCTTCCATCAGTTCGTATAGTCCCATTCTCATTCCCTCACCCAACCCCAAGGGTCAGCTAAGCGTGAATACTTGAAATGCGCTTCCTTGCGCGCTGTATACTCTACTCTAATTAGCCAATGCATAAGAGCCATCACCACCCAAAAAAGTTTTCAGGTTTAGATCATGCCACTCCATTGCATTGGCTTGTTGCCCAATACAACGCTGACATGCATACTGGATTTCCTATAGAAAAAGCTATGCTAGCTATGTGGTGTACCGTCCTTTTGTCTTGCACACTCGCTAACATACCCATCAATTACTATTTAAGCACAGAAACTATATAAACCTTTTCTTCAAAACCGAAAGAGTTACCTACAATATAGAACAAAACAGGGATTTGTAGCCGAAATCATGCAAGTGCCGACTTGAATGTAGCGGCGAGTTCCTTGAGCACTGTGCTCTTCGCGTCCTTGTCACGAAGCTTTATGCTCGCGGCGCACCTATGGCCTCCGCCTCCTTCGACGAGGTTCTCGTACCTGGACTTTATGTCCGAGATGGTAGCGAGCAGGTCTATCCTTTCGCCAAGCTCCTTCCCTAGTCTTATGGAGATGTAAGCGCCGACATGCACTATGACAACCGTATTGGGTCCGTATATCTCCCGCAGCCTGTCCAGGAGCTTCGATGCGTACCTCCCAGGGAGCGGATACTTGGATTCCTCCGACTTCACCTTCTCGAAGTCCAGCACGAAGACATCGCCGTTTCCGGCCTTGTGCCTCCTCATCGCGTCGAGGCCTGCATCGAGTGCCTCCCCTAGCTTGTTGTTCGCATAGCCTAGAAGCTCCTCCATTTTTTCGTGGTTCTTGAAGATGTTGCCTATCTCCTTTGGCGATATCCTGTTGTGGAAGGACCCGGACCCTATCCTCGTGTCGCTCGTCAGGAGGTCGAGTATCATCGCGGTGTCTACGGCCTGCTTCCCTGCCGTCGCGTACTCGCTGTAATCGCCTATGAACGATGCGTCCTCCATAACCGGCAGGTTTATCTCAGAGAAGCTTCGCCCTAGCATGCTCGCGAGGAAGCCCGCGGTGTAATTTGAATCGGACCCGAACAGCCAGGGATTCATGTAGTTCTTCAGCCGCGTGCCCTCGAAGCCCTCGACTATCGGATGGTGGTCCAGCCAGATAATGTCGAACGCATTCTCCGCCTGTCTTATCCCGTTGTTGCTGTCGGTTGATGTGCCAAAGTCTATTATCATGAGCAGTGGCTTCTCCACGCTTGTATAGTTGTTCACGAGGAGCGTGTCATAGCTTGCATCATTTGCGCTATAGGAGACGCCTGTGTGCATTATCCACGAGACGCTCCCTTCATGGTTTGAGCCCAGCTTCTTCATCAGCGATTCCATCGCCCTGTAGATGCAGTAAGCACCGCTGCTGCCATCAGCGTCATTGTGGAACCTTACCACAACCGGCGCGCCAAGCATGAGCTTCCTTATCAGCACGAGAGCTGCCGTTGCGATGTGCTTCCACATCTTCGCGGTTGTGCGATCGAGGGCATCAATTCCCCTGACATACGGCTTCGGATTGAGCTGGGCCTTGGCCTCGGAGACTACCGATTCCTGCAGTTTAGCTATATACTCCTGGGCCTCGTCTTCCTCTATTATCGCAGCGCTGCTTACCACTCCCTTGTCGACAATCATGTCGGCGACCTCGCCGACCTTCAGGACTATGCCGCTCTGCAGCTCATGCACTGATACCCGCTTGTCTACGCTAGCGATGTAGTACCTCCTGCCCGATTCTGATGCATGCTTCTCGCATGCTATATAGCCCAGCATTCAATTTCCCTGTGAAAGGTTGTTCGCGTTTGCTATGTCAAGCTGGCATCCGAGCTTTTCCATCGAGTTCTTTATGTAGTTGCATATGCGGGAATCGTTGGTCACCTGCGCTATGCTCGAGTAGCACTGGTAAGATTCGTTCGTTATCAGGCCTTTGCACAGGCTTGCGTTCTTCGTGGCAACGGCCTTTATGTACGTGATCGAATCATTGCACTCCTGCTGGCTCTGCGTCTGGTTGTAGCACTGCAGGTAAAGCGCGGTGTAGTTGATTGCGGATCTGGCCGTGGCATTCATCCTGGACGCATTGTCCGTCGCAGTGCACAGCGCGCTTATGTTTGCGTCCGAGATCCTCGCGCACAGGCTCGCGTTGTCGGTCTTCGCCGAGAGCACCATGTAGCAGAAGTCCTTCGGCGCCACCGACGAATTGCTGAAGCCGAGGTAGCTGACGAGCTCGCTCACGTATGCGTTGAAGCTGTCGTTGGACCTGTAGTTCTCGTTCTGGTACATCGCCAGTGTCAGGTTGTAGTCTGTCGATGATGTCATGTTTGCGCAGTATGCAGGGCTGGAGCGCGACAGGGCGTTGTCGAAGCCCGTCGTTGCAAGGCATATGCTCTGCTGCGTCGCGTTCGGAACTCCGGCGCACGCATGCGTGTTCGAAGTTGCGAGAGCGATCGTGTACAGGCACATGGACCTCTCCGACTGGTTTAGGCCCTGGCAGAGCTGCGCCTGCTCTGTGCCTGTGGCTATCGCATAGAAGCACTGCGACTTGACGACGCCGCCCTGTATCCTGGAGCAGTCCGTCGCATTTGTCCTGTTTATGGCTATGTTGTAGTAGCAGCTGTCCGCGCCGCTCTGGGAAAGCGCGCCGCATATGCTCGCATTTCCAGATGAGTAGGCAAGGTTGTTTATGCATGCGTCCCTGCCGAGTATCGAGCCCTCGCATCTCTGCAGCTGCGTGCCCCTCGGCACAAGCACAATAGAGAATACCGCCAGAAGGATTATTATCACGGTGATCGCGAAGTAGATCGGCAGCTGCTTCTTCTCCTCCTCGCTCATCGATGCGCTCCTTGCCTTGTGCTCCTTCTTGCCCTCTAGCATGCTGCCACTCAGGAGATCCTCTCCTCGACGGAGAATATTCTGAAACCTTCAGGCGTTATGTCGTATGGGGTGGTGACGAAGCTGTGCTTGGTGCCACGCATCTTGATGATCTCGATTGCAAGGAGCCTCTGCGTCTCCTTCTCTATCTGGTATAGCGTTATTATTCCGTCGTACGTGAAGAACTCGGGCTTGAACTTCAGTTTGCTTCTCTCCGGGTTCGGCATCTCCGACGTCAGTATGGATGTTATCCCCATCCTCCTGAAGTTGTTCACTAGCGAGAGCATCGCCTTCCTGAAACGTATGTGCTCCTTTACGAGGATCTCGAGGACAGAAGCCGAATCGATCACTACCCTTGACACCTTCTTGCCCTCCAACAGGTCCTCTATCTTGGCCACGAACTTTCCGAACGCGAAGTCGCCCTCCTCGCTCCCGGTAAACAGGTCCTCGGTGGGATCGATGCCTGCAACTGTGAGCATGCCGCTCTCAATCTGGGCATCTATCTCATCCGCAATCTCCGAGAAGGCGATCTTCGCGTTGCTTATAATCCTCTGGGGCTCCTCTTCAAGGGCTACGAAAAGGCCTGCCTCCCCCATCTTCGCATTCCTGAAGAGGAACTCGAACGCGAGCAGTGTCTTTCCTGCACCGGGCCCCCCCGTGATTATTATCTGGTTGTTTTTCGGTATGCCGCCATAAAGCATGGCATCGAGGCCCCTTATGCCGGTCTTAACGAGCTCATGTTGCATTTTATCAACAACCTATAATAACGTTTAACTTTTATATATTCGTGGCAAATCCTGAAACGTCTTGGCCAGTGATACCGTGAACAAGCGCACCATGCTAATAGGCGCGATAATATTCCTGATAAGCCTGCTCGCCCTCTCTTCCGCTAACCAGCAGATCTCATCAAGCATCGGAAACTCCAATCTCACATCTCTCTCGGCGACGCTCTCGGGCAATGCCGTCATATCCCAGCAAATATCCACTAATTCAACGTCCTTCCTGGAGGCCGGATACCAGGCGGCATATCCCATGGACTTCTACATAACCGACGCAAGCGCATACAACTCCCTGAGGCCGTACATGCTCCTGAACCAATCGCTGTTCCCGCACGCCCTCAACCTGACAAATGATGGCATAATATCAATGGTCAACAGCTCTCCAAGGGGCATCTTCCCCTACGAGCCCAACTACATCGGCACGTTCCCGCAGCCTTACGGGAACTACACGCGGAACGTCAACAGCTCCTATGTGACCAACGGCACGTATTACGTCATAATCCAGAATGACGGCAGCACGAACAACACGGTGCTCTACTACTATTACAAAAGGGCCGTCCCTTCCGCTGTGTTCCTCGTCGCATCGGTAAATCCGACAGGCGTGCTCGGCACGCTGATGCTGCTTGCAGGGCTGATCATCTTCGTGTACGGTGCCGTCGCCAAGGGCGGCGAGAAAGGCGAGGAGAAGCGTAACCCCAAGGACGAAGAAGTCTACAACGCGTACAGGGTCATAGAGAAAAGGCCGCGCATGCCAGGGCAGCGCAAGAAATCAACTGCAAAGCGCAGGAAACCGAAATAATGCCAATGTATTTTAATACCGCCGAATAACAATCCTACTGATTAGGTAATCGAATGGCTAACGAACAACAACCGGTAAACATCAACATGGCCAAGTCAAAGCTGAAGCCGGTCTTCGCGGACGAAGTGGGGATAGTGCTCAAGGTCAAGGCAAACAAGAACGAAAAGGGCGACGTCGAGAAGGAGGGGCACGTCGAGCTCATCTTCCTGGACATGGTAAAGCAGCAGCCCATAGGCGAGTACATACTCTCAAAGTCTACCGCCAAGGCGCTCGTGGGCACGCTGAGCCAGAGCCTTATCAACCTCGACAAGGAGCTCGCGAACAAGAGCATGCCAAAGCAGCCTGAGATAAAGACCACTGGCGATGCAAGCTACATAAGATAAGAAGCAAGAGAAGCATCCGAATGGGTCTGGGGGCTTGGAAAGACTTTTATATCGGCAATTGCGATATACTGCTAGGTATAAACAGTGAACGGGACCCAACCGCAGGCCGATATTCCAAGGGGCAAGATGACAGAGGAATTATCGAGGATGCTTGATCTGCTAGTAAGGCAGCTTTGCGACTCCATGGCTGAGGAACTTGTAAGGGAGACGAGGAGGACGCTAGGCAACAGGGACATAGAGGAACTGTTCGAGGAAGGCATACTGCCGTATTTCATAGCTTCTGGTGTACTTGCATTCTGCGGCAGGGACATAGACACCGGAAGCGTAGCAAGGATCGTCTCGGCGCTTGGAATAAAGCCCGATCCGAAGCTGCTTGATACGGTAGCTGGACTGAGGTACAAGAACCGCATAGTCTACATAGTAGCGCTCTACTGCCTTATCGGCAACAGCATAGAGCCTAGCGAGGCGAAGATAATGGGCATTGTAAGTGCCATCGACATACATCCTGACGCGTCGATCGCAAGGGATGCGATGGCTCTCTACAGGAAGAGGCTCGAAGGAGGCAACAAACAGCCGCAAAGCCCCGGCGCGCCGCAGCAGTAGAAGAAAGAAGCAGAGGCTATGTCGCGGGCTGCAGCCTCATTTCCTCTACGTCTACGGCCCCATCCCTCCTGTATATCTCTATGAGGCGCCTCCTTGCATCGTCAAGAAATGACACTGCACCGAGCTTCCTGTCGCCTCTCTCAAGCCTGTCCCCATTCTGCTTCGGCCCGTACAGGACAACCTCAGTGGTGCCTTTACGCTCCGCAGCTATGTCAAGCATCGCAGTTCTTTCGTTAACCGAGATGCGCATTCCAGTGGTCACGGTCTCCACAGGCACAAAAGGCGTGCCTGCAGTGCCGCGGGCCTCGAAGAAGAACACCCTCGCTCCGCGAAGCCTTGCCGTTATCCCCATGCGCCCCGCGGCGCGGCCGCCACTGTGAAATTCATAATCAACGAAAGTCGGTGTCGTCCCCGGCTGCCCAAGCCTTCCCAGCTCTGCAAGGACCCTCTCGGCAGCCTCGAGCCCGCCGTTTACCATCTGCGTTTCGTGTATCCTCAGGCTGCGCACATCTGTTATCCGTTCGCCATTCTGGCCAGCCATAAGTTTCAGCGCGCTCAATGCGCTTCCGGAGACGAGGAATCCTGTCTTCTCCTCAGGCCCCTCTGCGCGCTGGGCATCCGTCAGCATCCTGTAAAAATACGGTCGCGGCTGTTCGCCAACTCGCGTCATCCTAGGCATTTCATCACAAAAGCAATCTTCTTTTACAGATATTTAAAACTTCTCGGACGGTACGTAACTGACCTCGGGAAAGAGGCCATGTTAACCCTTTGTCGTAGCCCAGTCCGTCAATTCACTATATAAAGTTTGCCGTCCAAGCAATACTCATGGACAGCTTGCAAGAGCGCATCGCAGGCGAGATAACGCTCTCGGACAGCCCCGGAAGCAATATGAAGAAGTGGAGGGAGCTCTTCGGCATCTCCCAGGTGGAGCTTGCCAAGCACCTCAAGATATCCACATCAACGATAAGCGACTACGAGGGTAACAGGAGGGCCAGCCCAGGAGTGGGCATAATAAAGAGGTTCGTCAATGCGCTCTTCGAGATAGACAAGACAAAGGGCGGCGAGGTCATAAGAAATCTTGAGAAGTACAATGTGCCGCACGAGGAATCGCAGCCCTTCTACTCAATACACAACTTCTCCGCGCCGATAAGCGGCACCGATTTCGCAAGGATACTCGATGCAAAGATAATCTCCAACCCGAGCTACCTCGATTCGATGAAGCTCTTCGGCTACACGCTGCTTGACAGCATACGCGTCATACTTGAGATCTCGCCGAGCGAGTATCCAAAGCTCTTCGGCCCTACCAACGAGCGAGCATTCATTTTCGACCAGGTAAGCACCGGAAGGTCGCCGATGGTGGTCATAAGGGTCGCTCCTATAAAGCCGAGGCTCGTTGTCATACAGAACATAGAGAACATAGACAAGCTCGCGATAAAGATCTCGCAGATAGAGAAGATTCCGCTCCTGACGACCAAGCTGAGCGTGGATGAGCTGAAGATGCGCCTCAGCAACATCTAGCGCGGTAGCTAGCTGGCATTATGCGTGTTCGGCTTCTTGATTCTTTCTACATCTTGTAGCCGCTGTGCTGCGCAGCGAAGCCGCCTATCGCAGGTGCGGCCATGTCCTTGCCACCGTAGGCCTCGATCCCTATGTAAAGGCCGTACACCCAGATCACGGCAGCGACAAGCCATCCGACGACAGGTATGAATGACAGTATGGTCCCCACGATGCCCAATATTATCGCCTGGAGCGCGTGGAACCTCTTCCTCTTCTCACCTTCCTTTGCGATAACGTACACCACTATACCGGAAAGCCAGCTCAGGAGGTACGTGAATATGTATATTATGTCCTTTCCTGTAGCCGTTTTGCTTCCATCCTTCTTATCATCTGCCATATATTCATCCCGATTTAGATTTTGCACAGCGTATATTTAAACGTGCCGTTGCACGGCAAAATCCTTAAATAAGACCTGTCTCCTCCATAGTATCGGCCCAATCAATAATGTCGCTGGCAACATTGAAATTCCAAAAAAACTCGGGGTTAAATGGAGGTTTCAAGGAGATTGAGGCATAGGGAGGCGCATGCAGCGCCGGGTGAGAGTGAAAAAGCACTCGGCGGCAAAAGGCCGTTCAAGCATGCATTCAGGGCCGCTGTCACGGCAATGGCAACGGCATCCGCGCTGGCATCATCGATGGTCTTTGCACCTCCGACATCCAGCGCAAGATACGCATCGCCACAGCAACCTCCCAAAGTGCACCATAAGGCAACCGCAGCAGCTTACAGCACATCGTTCAAGGCAGCCGATTCGCAGGTGCTCTCCTCTCTGCAGTCTAGGTACAGCGCGCAGACACTGCTCTGGCAGGGCGCCCAGTGGTGGCAGAGCGCAAACATCATGTACACGACCATCTCCGGCATGCAGAGCCTGCATACCCAGCACTACAAAAGCGACATCTCGAACACCTTCGAAAGGTACAAGCACACGGATTTCGTCAATGGCAAGTACATAGACCTCCATAACGACGATGCAGGCTGGTGGGCATCGACATGGATAAAGGCCTTCGACTTCACAGGGAGCAGGCAGTATCTGGGCATGGCCGAGACCATCTTCGGCCACATGACAGGAAGCTGGGACACCGCCTGCGGAGGAGGGATATGGTGGAACAAGGGCAGGTCGTACAAGAACGCGATATCCAACGAGCTCTTCATGATGGTCGCGTTCCAGCTTTATGATAGGACGGGAAACAGGTACTATCTCAACTGGGGAAATGTCGCTTATAACTGGTTCGTGCACAGCGGGCTGATGGACGGCGGCACGCATCTTGTGGAGGACAGGCTCACGAAATCCTGCCAGGGAACCGGGGGCTTCTGGACGTACAATCAGGGCGAGTTCATCGGCGTGCTGACAGTGCGCGCGAAGATCAAACCGCGTGGCCCCTACCTGGGCATCGCGCAGGCTATCGCAAACGCCAACGACAAATACAACGTCACTGGCAACGGCATACTCTACGAGAAGGACTGCGAGCCCTACAACTCATGCTCAACCGACGGCGGCATGTTCAAGGGCATATACATGGAGAACCTCGGCTACCTCTATTACGCTGACAGAAACACCGCCTACAGGAGCTTCATCCTCAACAACGCATGGGCCATAGTCGCCTATGACAAGCAGAACGCGACGGTCGGCATACACTGGGCCGGCCCGGTGGCGAGCCCCAGCATAAGCACGGAGAGCTCGGGCGCGAGCGAGCTGAACACCGCAGTTGCAGTGATGTCGAGCAGCGATTACAAGGGCCTCAAGCGCAGATAATTAGGTAAAAGCCGTATCCGCCAGCTATGTTAAATCGTGCCCGGTTCTACGGAAAAAACAGAGAATGGAGGCAAGGAGAATTGATTGTAAAGTAAAAGTGTAAACAATAACATCTAATAATAGATACTAATACTTGTCATAAACCTTTGCCTTTTGTAGAATCATAATGGAAACAATCCTACTGTAAAATGGAGAAATTTACAGGTTTTCACAATTTAACTAATTCTATTCCTACTTCTAGGTGTTTCTTTGTTATTGGTCTATCAAAAGTAAGAAGCGGCGCTTTGTTGACTAGAGAAGCAGCAACATATAATGAATCATAAACTGTTAATCTGTGCGTCTTCGATATTGTGGTCGCATTGTGTGCCAGTAATTCAGTAGGAATTGCTTCTATGTTGGGCCAGAACTCTGTTATCTCTTCAATTGCAATATCAAATCCCTTGTCATTCAGATCCCTTATTAATACATTGTGCTTCCACACAGAATTAAGTGCTTCAGCTAGAGCTATATCTGGAGCACCTATCGTTTCGCCTGCTGATAATGCCTTCTTTATGAAAAACCGCGTTTCTTTCGACCCGTCTTCCTGCAATGCCAACTTGGCAATTGCATTTGCATCAATGATAATCATCTGGAATCACGATCTTCCCTTATCAGAGTTGCGCTGTCTACTTTAACCTTAGTATATTTAGAATTTTTTTGCATCTTGTCGAGCAACTCAAGCATCTTAAGAGCCTTTATTTTGTTGCTTATCCCCTTTCTAA
>JAGWHJ010000008.1 GCA_028866835.1 Microcaldota archaeon
TGTTCCATTGTTTTATCAGCTATTCCGATCGCTGCGATATGCCCTAATACGTTGCCAAGCGAACCAAATGCGGAGAATAGATTTGGGTAATTTATATCGCCTAAACAGCTTTCAATATTGCCAAGAGAAAGAAGATTTTTTGCATGCAACTCTGAGCTGTCCTCACATGAAATTACTGATGCGCAAAATGCTGCAATTGCTTCCTCGTATACAAAGCTGTGGATACCCACTTCAGGTGCAAGGGCTTCCTTAACATGCTTCTTTCTTATGTAATGTATAAATTCATGGATTACATCATCGGGATATAATTCGGATTCTACATTTAAGTGCACATTTCCATTGTCTGAATGAAACCGCGAAGATTCACGTCCGAACTTTTCAATGAGTTCATCATTAGTTGAAAGGATAATTTGGGGAGGGTCCATCTTCTCTACCCCGAGAACCTTAAGAAGCTGGTCGAATACGCTATTTGTGAGAGCCGCATTTCTCCTATCAGATTCAAGTTCAATTAGCATGGTCTGCAAACGACTAAGTGCGACAGCAGGATTGCGTCTATAAGCCATTTTATAACCTTTAAACTAACTTGGGTAAAAATATGTCCTTCGAAAGGAAATTACTTTTTCACCTATATAAATATTGCCATTTATTCGTCAGTATCTATAGGAATAGAGCATAAAATTCATTCATAGCCTTCAAAAGCCTTCATAGAACATGACTCAAAGAAAGAACCCAGGTCGGAGCAATTCGCTTTGGGATTATACATGGATCCCCCTGCAATTGCAACTCAAGGATGAGGGCGCATATGCACTTGGATCTTCTAGCTAGATTTTTATTATCAGAGACGAATCCAGTCCTTCTTTGACAGCCGCTTCGTGCACTCGCCTGTCGGCAGTAAAGAATTTATCGCACTTGGCCTCGCTACAGGAGGCTATCTGCAATGCATCTGCAATGTAGAGTTTGTGCTTTACAAGAATATATGATGCACTGAAAATAAGCGGCAATGTTATGCCTATTGTCTCTATCGAGCCGTTCTTATTCAATCGCCCCAGTTCATTTACGAAGTCGCTCATTGATTCCGACACTTTCCTGCGCCTCCTGTTGTTTCTATCCAATACGCCCACTACCTCGCCTATGTTCCATATGGAAAAGCACAATTTCGCGCCTTTGGCTTCTGCCTGCTTGAATAGATCGTCAACGATTTCTGTGCCATCTTCTTTTAGGTATCTTTTGATTATGGCGCTACTGTCCAAATAGGCGGTTCTCACGGTCATCCCTCATCGACCTTATCAAACGCTCCGACGAAGATCCCTTTGGCCTTCTCTTTATTACATCCTCGTAGCTTACGAACTTTTCCTGGATTTTTAGCTTTGCCCTCAGTTCGTCTACCCATGAGCGGCCTACCGACCTGAGGAAATCCTCTACCAAATCGCTTATGCTGCTATCGGTCAGCACAGCCTGGCTTTTTGCATCCTTTATGACCTCCTTGTCCACAGACAATGTCAACTTTGTTTTTGACATAAAGATCAATATACGTATATACGTATAAATATAAAAGCCTTGGCTTCGGCAAATCGGAGATAGGCTAGATTCATGGAAGGAACTTCTCCCTTTTTATGAGCTTCCCGGACATGAGGAGAAGGATTATCGCGATGATCGCTAATACTACTCCGACCGCAATGTCTGCCATCAATGCGTCCTGGTATGAAAATGCGAATGCAGTCGCGTAGGCGGGAAGGGTGGTGGCCATTCCCACCATGGTTGCCATTGGCTGGTTGCTGCCCGCCCTCGTCTTCTGCAGCGAGCTGAATATCATCATCATTGTGATCATGAACGCCATTCCGGAGAGGCCGATGAGGGCAACCGGGCCCAGGATCAGGGCCGTCCTGTACGCCCCGTCAGCGCCGTAGAGCAGATACGAGTATGCGAGGTCAGCGGGTACGAAGAACGCAAGGAACACTACCGCAAGCAGCATCGCGCCGCCAAGATAGCGCATGTAGATATCGCGCTGCGTCATGCCCAGGGAGAGGAGGTACTCCAATACGCCATTGTTCTTGTCATAAACGAAAAGGATTACTATTGGACTAACTGTCAGCAACATCGGAAGCACATCAAGTGGTACGGTGAGCAGGCCTATGCCGGAAAACGAGCCTGCGGCCAGAGCGGCTTTTCCTGCAGCGGCGTTTGCAGTCATTACATTGCTCGTTTCATTGGATGCAGTCACATTGGCCTGGCTTGATGGGGTTACGTAAAGATTGAAGTTCCATGCAATAAGCGCGATAAAAAACATCAGCACGGTGAGCGCGACATAGATCTTGCCCAGGCTGAGCGCCCTTTTCGCCGTAACAACTGATTGGTTGCTCATCGTTTAACCTATTGTGATAGTCATATGCTATTTGCTGCCGAATAGCTCCTGCAGCGGATTGTCGAGTTCGCGCATCTCGGTCACGAGTATGCCTGCCTTGACGATCTTGCTGAGCGCTATGCCCGCTTCCTCAGGGCTGGACACCCTAAGCACGTAATACCCGCTCTGCTCCTTCTTCGCATCGACTATCTTCGAGATGTCCTTCGATGCCTTTATCCCGACACGGTATTCCTTAGGCCTTATGTTCGATATCTTGTCGAACATGGCGAGCTTGCCCTCCTTTATCAGTATGAGGTTCATCCCTATGTCCGTTGCCTCGTAAAGGTTGTGCGAGGAGTAGAGCACGAGCTTGTTCCTGCTCAGCTTCAGTATTATGTCCCTTATCTCCTTGGACAGTCCCGGATCGAGGTTTGCAGTGGGTTCGTCCAGAAGGTAGACATCCCGCTCCTTGAGGAACACCTTCGCTATGGACACCCTCTTCTTCTGGCCCTGCGAGAGATCCGATACCTTCCTGTCCTTCAGGCCTTCGAGCCCGAGCATCTCCATTACCTTCCCCGTATCGCCGCCCTCCATGTCGGAATAGAACTCGAGGGCGTTGTACACCGTCATTTCCTCGGGGATGGCATTGTAGTGCGAGAGATAGTTTATGCTGCTCCTGCCCTCCTTTGAGGATTCCAGATCCTTGCCATCAAGCAGTATCTTTCCGGAAATGGGCTCAAGTATGCCTGCAATAGTCCTGAAAAGCGTTGTCTTGCCCGCACCGTTCGGCCCAAGCACGACATAAATCGAGGATTCCTTGGCTGTGAAGCTTATGCCCTGCAGCACAGGCTTGCCATTGTAGCCGGAATCCACGCCATTGAGTTCCAGAGTGTGCATGCCCACCAGTGTATATCATTGCAGGGCAATGAATTTATTTGTTGCACAATGTTTAGGTTGCTTTAAGTTTTTAATCCATGTAAAGGATCCAAACCGAAATCGAAGGAAAACATTATATAAAATAAAATTCAAGTCTAATATTGAGTGCCGTAGGGAGGATCTAGAGTTTGTGCATGCAGATGGAATTAAAAACATTTATAAATCTATCGGACAAGCTTTAAAAATAAAGAAAGCGGTAATAGATATCAGAGAACTTTGATTCTTTCTTGGCGCCATTCTCGGATATTGGGGGAAACCATATTCCTGGGAAAATAGCAAGATAGAAGTGGTATGATGAATCTTAGAATAGTTACAGTTGTAGCGACCCTGTTTGCTCTGCTTCTTGCGCAGTCTGCATTCGCATGGCCCACAACGGCACACCCTACGGTGATATACGTTGGCCAGAACTCGGTACTCTCGAACACGGGGCCGGACTTCGGCCCAGGCGGCACTGTTTATGCATACCAATGGCTTGAGAGCACCTCGCAAAGCGGCGGATTCACGAGCGCACCATGCTTCCCTGAGAACGGCACCTACAACAGCACCATAGGAGGCCCAGTAAATTGCAGCTTCACTGGCACGGCCCCGGGCGTCTTCTACTTCGAACTACAGGCCACGTACAAGAGCTCAGACTGGCGCAGAAGCACTAACGTGACACAGCAGTCAAACTCTGCCAGCGTCACGGTGAAGAGCGTTCCTGCACTGTCGGCAGGCAACATACAGGTATCAAATAATCCGATCGACATGGACCAGCAGCTCTCCGTGAATACGGTATCGAGCGGTGGAATCACTCCTTACACTGCAACATTATATGCATCATTGAACTCCTCAACCGGGCCTTTCTCCAATGTGGGCACATGCGCGGTGAGCGGAAGTTCGATAGCGTGCACTTATACAGATACATCATATACAAGGGGCGGGCTTTTCTTCAAGATACAGACAATTGACAGCACATCCAATACCGTGAATACAAGCGTCTCCCCGGCAATCGTAATAGAGAACCTCACATTAAGCCCGCATTCATCTACAGTGACTTCTGGCGGCAGCGTGGCATTCACAAACAAGACCACTCCTGGGGAGGATGTCTATACCAACAATTATACCTACTCTGCCAGCCCTAACTCCGGTTTTGTGGAGGCAGGAAACAAGCTCACATTCATGGCTCCTGGCAATTATATCGTTACGCTTAGGGCGCATGCGCAACAGGACAGCCTGCCCGAAGGGAATGAGACGGTAAGCGACAGCGCCTTTGTGACCGTAACGTCCAATTTCGGCAACTCCAACGTCTCGGTTTCTATACCGAACTCCGTTATTGACGTAGGGCAGAGCGAGATCATAACCGCTGCTGTGCACGGAGGGACAGCACCCTATTCTTATCAGTGGAAGGTCAACGGCAACAGCGTAGGAGGCAATTCAAACGCATTGACGTTCAACGGCAATGCAACCACGCTTGCGCATTCGCCTGACAGCGTCATGGTCACAGTGACAGACAAGACCGGCCAGAGCGGGAGCGCAAATGGCACAGTGACGGTGACGCCATCTTTCGGCAACTCAAATGTCTCCGTGATGATACCCAATTCAATGATAGACTTCGGCCAGAGCGAAACGATAACTGCTGCGGTTCATGGGGGCAAGGCACCATACACATACCAATGGAAGGTCAACGGAAACAGCGTCGGCAGCAACTCAAACAGCATAACATTCAACGGCAACGCGACCACTCTATCAAATTCACCTGACAATGTCATGGTAACGGTAACCGACAACAACGGCCAGAGCGGCACGGCAAGCGGCACGGTTACCGTGAATAAGCAGCTGAATTCTTCAGCCATAAAGGTGCTGATACCCAACTCGATAATAGACGTCGGGCAGAGTGAGACGATAACAGCCAGCGTCTCCGGAGGCACCTCCCCGTATTCATATCAGTGGAAGGTCAACGGCGCCCCTGTGGGGATAAATAGCAACTCACTTGTGTTCTTCGGCAATGCAACCACGCTTGCGCATTCGCCTGATACTGTCAGCGTGCTGGTTACCGACCTCGCAGGAGAGAATGCCATGGCTTCAAACGCAGTAACGGTAAACAACATGCTTTCGTTCGGAACTCCGCAGGTAACGGTGCCCAACAGCGTCATAAGCGTGGGGCAGTCGGAATCTATAACTGCGAACGTGATCGGAGGCACCGGCCCATACACATTCCAGTGGAAGGTCAACGGCAATACCCTTGGCCAGAACACTGGCACAATAACATTCAATGGAAATGCCTCTGATGTAGGCATAGACAGCATCCAGGTCTTCGTAACCGACCACGTCGGCCAGACAGCGAACGCGATGGCGACAGTGACGGTGACGTCATCTTTCGGCAACTCGAACGTAACGCTAACGGAATCCAACTCGCTCATAGACGTCCCCCAGATAACGGTGCTCACCGCGCACGTGCATGGAGGAAATGCCCCGTTCTCATACGCATGGACGGCAAACGGCAATCCGGTAGGGACAAACAGCAATACGCTTGTTTTCAACGGGAATGCCTCGACTGTCGGCGTTGATTTGATACACGTAACGGTTACGGACAGCAGCGCGCAGCATGCAACTTCGCAGAACAGCGTCATGGTGAACAAGCAGCTTGTGCTGAAGGGCTTCAACATCCTGTTCCCCATCGTGGACACAGGGGAGAACGAGACATTGATTGCAAACGTGACTGGAGGCACGGCCCCGTACACGTACACATACACGGTCTTCAATGCAACAAACACCATTGTAGCGAATGTAGTCTATCATAATGTAGCATCAACATCGAACACATTTACGTTCAAGATACTGCCTCAGTTTGGCATAGGCAACTTCAGTGCAGACGTCAATGTGAGCGACAGTGCGCAGGTGCCAGAGACGGTTTTGGACCCGATAAAGTTCCACGTCAACGCAAAGCCTGGAATAAAGGTCACGCCTTCAACTGCGGTGGTCTCCATCGGCGGATCTGCATTCACCTTCAATGCTTTCGTAGTAAACGGGACTGCGCCGTACAGCGCCAACTGGCTCTACAGCGGGCCTTCCGGCACCAGCGGCAACACCCTGACAGCAGCGCTTAAGGGGAGGTACACTAACCTGACGGTGCAGGCGCCTTCCCCGAACGCATTGGTATTGACCTTCAATGGAGTTGCTTACACAATATCGAGCGCAAACGTGCTCGGCACATGGACATTCAACGGGCTTGCCACTGACAGCAGGGGCGCAAGCCTCAGCACATTCAACGTGCCTACGCTGACCGTGGTGAATGGGTTCGGCGCTTCAATATCGCCTGCAAGCGCAAACGTTGACGTGAACCAGTCCGTAACATTCATAGGCGTACTGGCAGGGGGCATGCAGCCCTACACCTACAGCTGGTTCTTCCAGCCCTCAGGAAGCAACACGCTCACAAGCATATGCGCCTCGGCAACCACGACTTGCACATACACGTTCACTACATCCGGCAATGTGACATTCAGCGGCACTGACAGCGAGACGCCTTCCAAGACGGCGAACGCAGTCTCAAGAATAACGGTTGTGGGGAACGCGCTAAGCGTCTCGGTATCGCCAACATCCGCTACGATAACCCAGCCAGACTCGCAGGTATTCACAGCAACAGCATCAGGAGGCACCGGGTCGTATGAATACCAGTGGTACAATATCACGAGCGGCAACGCAATAGCGATATCAGGAGCGACGTCAAATACGCTTTCGGTGCTTGGAGGTGCAACAGGCACATTCTCTTACAATGTCGTGGTCACGGACACAGGCACGACAGGGCCTAACACTGCCAACTCCATACCTGCACTGCTTACCGTCAACGCGCAGAACAACGGCGGTGGCGGAGGTGGGGGCGGAGGCGGCGGTGGCGGAGGTGGGGGCGGAGGCGGAGGCAGCTTCCTGCCTACGGTAAAGGCGAACAACACCTGCGTTACCATAAGCAACTTCTCGAAGTACAACTCCGAGACTGTGACGCTCTACAACAGCACGTTCACGGTGGTTGACAACTTCATAACGCCCAACACCACAGGCGTCAGCGTTAATGGAGGCACCTATACCCTCATGGCGCATAGCCCGGTGAACATCACATCAAGGGCATCCAACAGCATAAACAACACATACCTCATGACGCTGCTGGACATCACCTACATACCGATACTGCACGACGTAAAGCTCGACATCTGTGTGGTGCCGCAGGTAAAGACGCCGGTGATAACGGTACCTAACCAGACGACGACAACCACGATACCGCCGGTAGAGACGCTTAACGTGACGATCAATCCGATAAACCAGACCATACAGACTGGATCGAACACCTTGCTCACGGCCAACACAATGGGAGGAACAGGCCCGTTCGGATACCAGTGGTACAACTTCACCACGGGAACGGCCGCAACAATACCTGGGGCAACATCAAGGACGTTCCTGCTCGTTGCGGGGAACAAGACAGGCACGTACAAGTATTACGTGGTGGTCACGGACCTCGGCGCAAACCCGCCATTCAAGAGCAAGTCCAACGTCGCAGTGATAACAATAAAAAAGAAGCCTGGCAACATAGCGACCGTGCCTGCAGGAAACCCATGGGGCTGGCTCATCGCCATACTGCCTGAGCTCATAGGCATACTGCTTGCGATACTCATAGGCACCATTCTCTACAGGAGGAGAAGGAAGCCTGCGCCTGGAACCACGGCAAGTTCCGGATCTTCGGCAGCGCCTGATTCAGGGCCTGCCCAGGGAAGCTGGAGCGTATCAGGCTCCCCTCTCATTGCGGCAAGCACTATAAATGGGAGTTCTACAATCACGGGCATGGAGACAACCAGCAACATAGAGAAGGTCACGCCCGGACCGTTCGCGGCGCCTGAATCGATATCACCGGCAATAGCGGTGCCTGAACAGATTGCGGCAGGCCAACCCGTTCCAGCGGATAGCGTGCAGCCTGCGATACTTTCAGAGGAGTCAATGCCTGCGTCACAGGCAAGCATCGCGGTTCCTGGTCCCAATCCTGCAACAGAGGAGCAGATAAATACATTGAAATAACATAACAGGCAATGCTTCTTATAGCTCCTTCGGCAAATCATTAACTACATGGGTTATTACAACTTAGTGGTAATTTTATGGGCGGCGTACAAAGGCGTATGAATGGCGGAAAGCATGAGCCATACGACGCGACGAAGCCTTTCAACGAGCACATAAGGGAGCTTATTAGGGCAACGCATCCCGACGGAGGGCCTTTGGCAGTGGTACCGGAAGGCAAAAGGTTCAGAGTTGAGCTGCATCCATCGTTCGTTGCCGCTCACTACGGCGCGCGGTACCCCGACGGAATGGGTACGAAGGGGAAGCTGCATTGGGAGATGGACACGCTGGAGAACGGCGCAAGGGATGCGCTGGCGATGGTCTTTGACGATGCGATCGAGAGCGGGCGGGTGCCGATCGAGCTGGTGGATCACCTCATGGTGCAGGAGGAGGATGAGGGCAGGATATTCAGGATAATAAAGAAGCTCTCGGACCTTTGCATCGAGCACCAATGGCCTGTTTCAAACGGGACGACGTATCCTGTTGCCATAACCGCAGGCGAAACGGCGATACTTGACACCATCCAGGGATTTGAGCTTGGAGTCACCGCGATTGCCTATGCGATGAAAGGGCACGTAATAACACCGATAATCAGGCCGGGAGACGCGGTCATTGGCATAGCAAGCAGCGGCGTGCATTCCAACGGTATCACATTCCTTAGGGAGGCCTTTGAAGGTAGGCGCATGGACCTGGACCATCAATTGCCCTGGGGTACATCGGTTGGCAGGGAGCTTACGGTGCCTACCAACATATACCTGCCCGCAATAAGGGCCCTGATAGACGAATTCAGGGAAGGGGACATACCTGCAAACAGGTTCATCACTGGGATGGTGCACATCACTGGAGGAGGCTTCTACAAGCTTAAGAAGGAGCTTATCGGAGACAGGAGGGACATAGATATCGAGATAACCAGGGCGCATGGCCTAGATCCGCAGGAGATATTCAAGTTTGCCCAGCGGGAATTCAAGGTGACTTCAGGCAACATGTATATGAGGTTTAACAATGGAATAGGTTACGTTGTTGTGGTATCGGGGCACAGGGAAGGAGATGCCTTGGAGGTGCTGAACAGGCACTTCAAGGCTGAAACTATAGGACGCGTCGTGGAAGGCATAGGCAAGGTCAGGATAGAATCGAAGTACGAGAGCAACAATGTGGTCTATTCTGCACGGTAGCATTTATTGTAAGTGAATCTTATGGCAAAGGAGATGGATAATAAAAGGAAATGGCTTGCATTCTTCATACTGTGCCTGGGCACACTCATGATCGTGCTCGACACGACGATAGTCAATGTCGCGCTTCCCTCGATCAGAAACGATCTTGGCTTCACGGAGAGCTCCCTCGCATGGGTGGTCAATGCCTACCTCTTGACTTTTGGAGGATTCCTGCTTCTCAGCGGTCGTCTTGGAGACATCTTTGGCAGGAGGAAGCTCTTCATGAGCGGCATAGCGCTGTTTACGCTGGCTTCGCTCTGCTGCGCGCTCTCAAACACGCAGGACCTGCTTATCGCGGCCAGGGCGGTGCAGGGCTTTGGAGGCGCGATAGTGTCCGCTGTGGGACTTTCGCTGATAATGAGCATCTTCACGCAGCCAGGTGAAAGGGTCAGGGCAATGGGCGTTTACGGATTCATCGCTGCTGGAGGCGGAAGCATAGGCGTCCTTCTAGGGGGCTTCCTTACAGCGGCACTCAACTGGCACTGGATCTTCCTGGTCAACCTGCCGATAGGCATAATGGTATTCATCCTGTGCCTCATGCTTCTGCCAGAGAGCCGTGTTTCGGCAGAGGCAAAGCACCTTGACGTTCAGGGCGCAATCGCCATCACCGGCTCGCTGATGATCGCCGTCTATGCAATAGTTAACGGAAACCAGATAGGCTGGACCTCGCTGCAGACTGCCGGATTATTGGCGCTGTCGGTTGCATTGCTGGCGCTCTTCATAAGGATAGAATCCAAGGCGCACGCACCGCTGGTGCCGCTTCGCCTGTTCAGGCTCAGGAACCTCGCAACTGCAAACGCCATAGGTGTCCTATGGGCGGCATCGCTGTTCGCATGGTTCTTCATATCGGCGCTCTACATGCAGCTCGTTCTCGGCTATAGCGCCCTCCAGATTGGGCTCTCCTTCCTTCCCGCAAACATCATCATGGCGATATTCTCCATAAGCATCTCCGCGAAGCTCGTCATGCGCTTTGGCATAAGGACGCCGCTCGTTGCAGGGCTTGTGCTTGCTGCGATAGGGCTCGCCCTGTTCTCAAGGGCTCCTGTAAACGGGAACTTCGTAACGGACATACTTCCTAGCATGATTCTCATAGGGATTGGCGCGGGAATGGCATTCAATCCGGTGCTGCTAGCTGCAATGAGCGATGTGGTGCAGTCCGAATCTGGCCTTGCCTCGGGAGTTGTCAATACCTCCTTCATGATGGGAGGGGCCTTGGGCTTATCCGTGCTGGCCAGCATCGCCGTGGCTCAGACTAACAGCCTTCTCGCCGTAGGCGCTGCGCAGATAGTAGCCCTTAACGGCGGGTATCATTTTGCATTCATCGCAGGCGCGATCTTCTCAGCTATAGCCGCAGCCCTTGGCGCGAAGTACCTTGGCACCTCGATGGAGACGCCGCACAGGGTCTGACTATCTTCCATAGGTTGTCAATTGGATTTCATAATAGGGCTGCTATTGGGAATAGTGGCGTTGGCCGCATTCGGATTCCAGGATTTTGTCATCGCCAAGAGCTCCAGGGTAATGGGCGTTTTCAGGACATCTTTATGGTTCCAGCTGGTAACAATGGCAACGCTTCTCGGCCTCTCGCTGTTTTTGTTCCACTACCAGCCCGTAGGACTTCTAACTCTTGCAGTGGTAATGCTCGCATCCTTCCTGTTCATGATAGTCATGCTTGTCTTCACCAAGGGCCTCGAGATAGGAAACGTTTCCATAGTCGCAACGATCGCGAACAGCTGGGGAGCTGTTACCGCAATACTAGGGGTCGTGTTCCTTGGGAACATGATGACGGGAATGCAGGCGTTTTACATAGCAACAATCATTGCCGGAACCGTTCTTGCTTCCCTTAACCTTAGGCAGGTATTTAGCGCTGGGGCATCGAAATTGACGACTTCGGGGATAGAGCATGCGATAGCTACCATGATGCTTCTCGGGATCTTCTTTTTCTTGGTTAGTTACCTGACAACGGTGATAAACTGGTTTTCGGTCTCCCTTTTCATAACCTTTTTCTCGATATTATTTACGCTGGTTTATTGTGTCCTGACCAAGGTGGAGATAAAGCCGGTAAGAAAAGGGGCGGGCCTTCTCATCGCAGGGGGCGTGATAGGCGCAGTGGCTGGCCTGGCTTATAACCTTGGGGTCACATATAACTATGCATCGATAGTGGCACCGGTGGCCGCAGCGTCTCCCATTGTAACTGTAGTGCTGGCGCTTATCTTCATGAAGGAGAGGCTGGCGCTTGACCAGAAGGTCGGGATAGTGCTCGTCCTGGCAGGGATAGTATTATTGGCCGTTTGATGCCTGATTAATCAAAGAATATAAAAAGAACAACATCAAGAAATTAAGCATGGAAAAGACTTTTCAGCAGTCCATCGACGACCTGAAGAGATTCTACAATTTTTCAGACGTGGAATTGAAGATCCTGGAGCAGGTGGACAGGGCAGCTGAGGAGCTCTCGCTGTCAGAATTCGAGCATCACATAAACCATGAGGTAAATCCAGAGATACCCAAGATCGCGAAGAAGTACAATCTGCTTGGGATACCGATAGGCAAGGAGTACGGAGGGTATGGCGCGAACATGCTCATCGCCGTCCTTTGCAATGAAAGGTTCGGGCAGCTGAGCCTCGGTTTTCCCACATTCTATGACGTTGACGTCTTCATAGGCGCGCTCAGCCTGCAGCGATGGGGAACTGAAGCGCAGAAGGAGGGCTACCTGAAACCTGTGGTGCGCGGGGAGAAGGTGCTTGCCTTCGCATTGACGGAGCCGGACGTGGGCAGCGACCCGCCGGCGATGGCCACTAGCTACGAGAAGCGCGGAGACAAGTTCGTGCTGAACGGCACCAAGTACCTGATAACCAACGGATCCATAGCGGACAACATAATCGTCTTTGCCAAGTCGAAGGAGAACAAGAGGGACATAACAGCGTTCATCGTGGATACCAAAAGGAAGGGGTTCAGCGTTGAGATGCACCTGGGCGCAAAGATAGGGCTTTTCACCTCCGACACGGCGATGCTCGGCTTCGCCGACCTTGAAGTCCCTTCCGCAGATGTGCTTGGAGAGGAGGGCAAGGGCCTTCACGTAGCATACTCCGCCTTGCTGAACGGCAGGCTTGGGATAGCGTCAGGATGCATAGGTGTCATAGAGGGCAGCCTGAACGCCGCAACGGCAAGATCTGAGGAGCGCGTGCAGCACGGGAAGCTTATTGGGAAGCACCAGCTTATACAGCGCCATATAGCGGAGATAAGGGAGAACCTCGAGATGGCGAAGTGGCCGACGTACTTCGCCGCGATGAGGAAGTCCGTGTACGACAAAAATCCCGCTGACCGCGCCTTCATGGACGAGATGGACCTGCGCACCGCGCTTGCGAAGAAGATAGCCTCGAGGCTCGCGTTCGAATCGGCGGACCGCGCAGTGCAGGTGTTCGGAGGGTTCGGATACTCGCTTCTTGCGCCGGTCGGCGCGTTGTTCTGCGACAGCAGGGTCACGAGGATATACGAGGGCACGGACGAGATAATGGAGCTCAAGATAGCGTCGAAGCTGCTGGGCAAGGATTTCGAGGCGTTCACATGAGGATAAGCCTTTCCGGCAATGCCGCCATGAATGCGCCTGTTGACAAGACGTTTAAGTTTGCGACAACGATCAGCCAGGTTGGTGTGTGCATCCCCAATGTCCAGGATTTCAAGCAGCTAGACGGGAAAAACTTCACGATGAACGTGGTAACCGGAGTTGCCTTCATAAAAGGCACCTTCGCGGTGAAGGGTGCGCTGACAGAGCAGGGCGAAAACCATGTTGCATACAGCGTGGAGTGGAAGGGAGTTGGAAGCACGATAAAGGTAAACCTGTCGTTCAACATGAGCCCCAAGATCAACGGCTATACCGATGTAGCGTGGACCGCAGACGCTGAGATGAGCGGCCTTATATCAGGCGTAAGCGAATCTGTATTGAGGAAGGTGACGGAGGAGAAGATAGAGGAGATCGTGGCTAACGTCAAGGCCAGGCTCGAGAAAAGCTGATGCGCAATGGAGAAACTATTCCAGCAATCGATCGAGGACCTTAATTCCGTATGCAAGTTCACCGAAGAGGAACTCATGATACTAGACAATGCGGACAAGGCAACCGAGGAGATGGCGGCTCCGGAGTTCGAGCATTACCTCAAGCATGAGGTAAACCTTGAGGCTCCGAAGATTGCCCAGAAGCACGGCATACTCGGGATACCGATAAAGAAGGAGTACGGGGGCCTTGGTTCCAGCCACCTGATCGCGGTGCTTGCCAAGGAGCGGCTTGGGCAGCTCGGCCTGGGCTTCTCGAGCTTCTATAACGTGCAGGTCTTCCTTGGGGCACTGAGCATACAGCGCTGGGGGAACGAGGCCCAGAAGCAGAGATACCTGAAGGCCGCGGTCAACAACGAGCTTGTGCTCGCCTTCGCGCTGACGGAACCGGAGGCGGGGAGCGATCCGGCATCGCTGAAGACCAGCTATGAGAGGCGTGACGGAAAGTTCGTGCTCAATGGCACGAAGTACCTGATAACCAACGGATCGATCGCGGATTACATAATAGTCTTTGCGAGGTCGAAGGAAAAGCCGACCGAGATAAGCGCCCTGATAGTCGATGCGAAGAGCTACGGCGTCAGCAGGATGCCGCTTACGGCCAAGATAGGACTCTTCACCTCCGACACGGCTATGATAGAGCTAAAGGACGTCGAAGTGCCTGAGGAGAACCTCCTCGGCGAGCTTGGGAAGGGGATGCACGTTGCTTATGCTGGGCTGCTCAATGGAAGGATAGGAGTTGCATCAGGATGCATAGGCATAATAGAGGGGTCGCTGAATGCGGTCATCGCAAGGTCGAAGGAGCGCGTGCAGCACGGGAAGCTTATTGGGAAGCACCAGCTGATACAGAGGCACATAGCCGAGATACGGCAGAACCTTGAGATGGCGAAGTGGCCGACGTACTTCGCCGCGATGCAAAGGGCCGACTATGAGAAGGACCCGAACAACCGCGCGCTCATGGATGAAGCGGAGCTCAGGACCGCGCTCGCGAAGAAGATAGCCTCGAGGCTCGCGTTCGAATCGGCGGACCGCGCAGTGCAGGTGTTCGGAGGGTTCGGATACTCGCTTCTCGCGCCGGTTGGCGAACTGTTCTGCGACAGCAGGGTCACGAGGATATACGAGGGCGCGGATGAGATACTTGAGCTCAAGATAGCCTCAGAGGTACTTGGAAAGGGCTTTGAGGCATACAGCTGATGTGCGAATATGGCAATACGTGAATATCTGGCATTGAAGCCAAAGATAAATCCCACCGCATACATTGAGAAGACCGCGGAGATAATAGGCGACGTGAGGATAGGGATGGACAGCAGCGTGTGGAACGGAGCGGTGCTGAGAGGGGACATGCACTTCATAGAGATAGGCAGGAACTCAAGCGTGCAGGACAACGCGGTAATGCATGGGACAGAGAACAAATACCCTACGATTGTCGGAGACAACGTGTCGATAGGCCATGGCGCGATTGTGCACGGCTGCACGATAGGAGACAACTGCCTCATAGGCATGGGCTCCATAATACTTGAAGGCGCTGTCATCGGGGACTGGTGCATCATAGGTGCGGGCGCATTGGTTACCGAAGGCGCAAGGGTACCCAAGGGCAGCATAGTGCTAGGCGTCCCGGGGAAGGTTGTAAAGAAGGTAACTAAGGCGCACAAGGACAGGATAACGAGGAACTGGCAGAATTACGTCAAGCTGAAGAATTCCTACATGATGGAATCAGAGCAGTGACACGTCACGGGTAGTCGTAGAACCCCTTCTTGTTCTTCCTGCCTAGCCTCCCTTCCTTGACCATCCTTACAAGGAGGGGCGAGGGCTTGAACTTCTCGTCGTTGCTCTGCTGGTATATGGCGTCCATTATGTCCATGCATACGTCGAGCCCTATGAAATCGGCAAGCTCGAGAGGGCCCATGGGATGATGGAAGCCCAGTCTGGCTATGGTGTCTATCGCATCCCTGTCCGCGATCCCCTGATCGAACGCGTTTATGGACTCGTTTATGTATATCATGAGTATCCTGTTGGATATGAAGCCGGGGGAATCCTTCACCTCCACCGGCGTCTTCGAGAGCGTCTCCACAAACGACTTTGCGTTATTGACCGTCTCCGCGGAGGTTTTTTCGCCAAGGACGACCTCTATGACCTTCATGACAGGCGCTGGGTTGAAGAAGTGCAGCCCGAGGAACCTCGACGGATCCTTGAGCGAATTTGAAAGCGTGGAGATTGATATGGAAGAGGTATTTGTTGCTATTATGGCATTTTTGTCGAGGTATTTTTCGGCCTCGGAGATAACCGCTGACTTTATCTTCAGCTCCTCGGGGACCGCCTCTATTAAGATGCCTGCGCCTCCGACATCGCTGATCGTGCTCGATGTCTTGACATGCCCGAGGCATGCGGCCTTCTGCTCTGCGCTCATCCCTCCCTTCGCCATGGCCTTGTCCAGGTTGGCGTTCAGGCGGCCGAGCCCAGCCTTGAGCGAAGCCTCGTGGTCGCTTATAAGCATTACATCATAGCCGGCGCTGGCCACTACCTGCGCTATCCCTATCCCCATCGTTCCGGCTCCAATAACAGCAACCTTCATAACATCACGTTCTACGCACGATTATAGATGCAGCGCCTCCGCCGCCGTGGCACAGGGTGGCAAGCCCGATCTCCTTTCCGCGGTCCTTCAGCGCATAGACAAGCGTGGAGAGTATGCATGCCCCAGATGCCCCAAGGGGATGCCCTATTGCAGTCGCTCCGCCGTTGACGTTCAATCTGCTCTCGTCTATGCCGAGCTCCTTCACTACCGCAAGCGCCTGGACGCAGAATGCCTCATTGATCTCGATAAGATCGACGTCGCTTAGCTTGAGATTTGCCTTGGCAAGTGACTTATTCACAGCTGCAACAGGCGCAATTCCGTACATCTCCGGATCGCCTCCCGACGCCGCGAATGACTCTATCTTCGCGAGCGGCTCCAGGCCGTAATCCTTCAGTTTCTTCTCCGATACAAGTATAAGGAACGATGCCCCGTCGCTCAGCTGCGATGCGTTCCCCGCTGTTATCATGCCGTCGCTCTTGAAGGCAGGCTTCAGCGCCGAAAGCTTCTCGATGCTCGTGTCCCTCCTTATCCCTTCATCAGCCTGGAGGATGTAGCCATCGGGCAGCTCCATCGGTATTATCTCGCGCTTGAACTTTCCGCTGTCGGTGGCCTGCGCGGCCCGCTGGTGGCTCTGCAATGCGAACCGGTCCTCGTCCTCGCGCGTTATGCCGTATTTCCCTCCGAGGGTCTCTGCTATGGTGCCCATGTGAAGATTGCTGTAGCAGTCCATAAGGCCCTCGCTGAGCATCTCGTCGACAAGCTCGAAGTCCGAAGCCTCGGACTTGCCCTGGTTCAGCTTCTCAAGGAATGCGTCGAGTTTTATGTTCCCGAACTTCTGGATCTGCCTTGCCCCGCTTATCGAGAAGGGCGCGTTCGACATGCTCTCTATGCCTCCGGCGATGATGACATCGGAGTTCCCGCACGATATCGCCTCTGCTGCAAGCCCTACGGCTTTCAGGCTCGAGGCGCAGACCTTGTTGACCGCATATGCAGGTATCTTGTCGGGCAGGCCTGCGTACCTGACGACCTGCTTCGCCACGTTCTGCCCCAGTCCCGCCGATATGACGTTTCCCACTATGACCTCGTCTATCTCGTCGGCATTGACATGCGTCCTGTCCAGCTCTGCCTTCACGACCTCCGCTCCGAGATGCGTGGCGTCAATACCGGAAAGCGATCCGAGAAACTTTCCTACCGGGCTCCTTGCCGCATCAACGATGTAAACTTCCGCCATGGTAAACACTCACTTGAACCTGGGCTTGCGATGCTCGAGAAAAGCGCTTATGCCCTCCTTCCTATCGGCATGGCCGAAGCACGCAAGAAACCCTTTCTTCTCAATCGCATTGTTCAGTCTGGTATTTGCATTAACCGCCCATTTGGCGTTTTTGACAGCGTTGTAGCTGCCCTGATTCATCTTAAGCGCAATCGACTTTGCCTCTTTTACGACGGATCCGCTGGCAACGATCCTGTTTACGAGGCCTATTTTCATTGCCGTATCGGCACTTATCGTATCGCCAGCGAGTATCATCTCTTTGGCCCTGCCGATCCCGATCAGGGCGGGAAGCCTGTACGTTCCGCCGCCTCCCGGCAGTATCCCGAGCTTTACTTCAGGCTGGCCGAACATCGAATCAGGCGTAGCGATCCTGATGTCGCAGGCCATTGCGAGCTCGCAGCCTCCGCCAAGGCAGTATCCATTGACGGCTGCGATCACTGGTTTTCCCATGCCCTCTATCCTGTCGAACACGGAATGCACTTTGTCGACGAAACGTGCGGCATCTCTCTCGGTTTTGAGGCTGCTTAGATAGTTTATGTCAGCGCCGGTGCAGAACGATTTGTTTCCGGAACCAGTTATGATCACGGCACGGCACGACTTATCCTTGGCAACAGCATCAACAGCGGCGGAGAGGCTTTGGAGCATGTCCCGGTCTATGGAGTTGAGCTTGTCAGGCCTGTTCAAGGTTATGACGGCCACCGGGCCCTCAGACTTTACAAGAATGTTCCTGTACTTCATGCCCAATCACTCAATCATCTATATTTAGTTCAGATTATATATCCTTGCATGCAATTCTTATGTAAATCTCTGGTGGGAATTTGACTGCTTACAAAGTCAGGCATGAGCACACTGAGGACCACGCACATCCCACCTTCCTCTCCGACTTCATCCTTGGAAGCCAGGACGGGCTGGTCAACGTTCTTGGAATATTGCTAGGAGTAGCGGCGGCAACTTCCGATATACGCATCCTTTTTGTAGCCGGACTTGCCGCACTTGGCGCAGAATCAATCTCGATGGGTGCCGTTGCATATACCTCCACTCTATCTAGAAGAAGGCTCTACCTGAAGGAAGTCGACCAGGAGATGCGCGAGATGAGGGAGATACCGAAGGTCGAGAGGAAGGAGGTGGAGGACGTTCTCGTGGAATGGGGCTACAAGGGCAGCGATCTCAGGAAGATGCTCGGCCTGATCTGCTCCAACCCGAAGGCCTGGCTCGAATTCATGATGGCATTCGAGCTGAAGCTCTCCCCCGTGCCGGAATCCGCACCGTTGAGGAGCTTCCTTACGGTCTTATTCGCCACAATAGTAGGTTCCGTGATACCTTTGGTGCCGTTCGCGTTCTTCGGCAACAACATGCCAGAGGGCATGATCGCATCGGTCATAATCAGCGGCGCAACATTGTTCATGATAGGGTATTACGAGGCAAAGGTCACGAAGGGCTCGATATGGGCGAGCGGCCTGAGGATGATGGTGATAGGGCTCGTTGCGGGCTTTGCGGGATACCTGATAGGGCATTTCATAGGCGCGACGCCTGTCTGAGTTGATTCTATGGTCGATGGAGGCTCAAAGGAAGACGCGATAAAGATAGACGTATCCAACGAGCTGGAGGGCTCGCAGGCGGAGGATTCGTACATAGCAAGGCTTTACGGGAGAAGGAACAAGGACTGGAGGTTTGAGAGCCAGAGGCAGATCGAGGAGGATGGCAAATCCTATGATATCGTCACGATAGTCCTGAACGATGGGACGAAGCGCGAGATCTACTTCGATACCTCGGAATATTTCGCTAAATAGCTGGTGCCATGGCAGTCAAGTTGAGCAGCGATGAAAAGGCAAAGCTGCTAGCAGTATACGGCATAATAATCGCGGTCACGCTCGCAGGATTCACGGCATCGGTATCCGTAGGCAGGACGTATGTGCTGCTGGCCGGGCTCAGCGTGCTCGCATACGTCCTGGGCCTGAGGCACGCGGTCGATGCGGACCACATAGCCGCGATAGACAACACGACCAGGAAGCTTATGCAGGAGGGAGGGCGGCCGCTTACCGTGGGTACATGGTTCTCGCTCGGCCATTCGACGATAGTGGTGTGCATGATCCTTGCCCTTGTCTTCGTTGGAAGGGCTGCGGTCATCGCGCTGCCATGGCTCCAGAACGCCGGACCGGTTCTCGGGACAACGATATCGGGCATATTTCTTTGGATAATCGGCATACTCAATCTTGTGGTGATCCTTGACATATACCGCGTCTTCGCCAGGCTTCGTGCCGGAGAACTCAACGAGCCGGAGCTGGAGGAGCTGCTGAACAAGCGCGGCTTCATGAACAGGTACCTTGGGGGCATGTTCAGGCTGATCAGGAAGCCATGGCAGATATATCCGATAGGCCTGCTGTTCGGCCTAGGCTTTGACACGGCGAGCGAGGTTGCCCTGATAGCGATAAGCCTTGGAGTGGGCGTTGCCTCGGCGATGCCGGTATGGATGGTGCTCGTGCTGCCGCTCATGTTCACCTGCGGCATGGTCATAGTGGACACCTCCGATGGGGTTGCCATGAGCCTCGCTTACGGATGGGCTTTCCTTAAGCCGATACGCAAGGTCTACTACAACCTCACGATAACTATCATCTCCGTCCTTGTGGCATTGTTCATAGGCACGGTCGAGCTTATCCAAGTGCTCTCAGGCGAGTTCGGCCTGAGCGGCGGCGTCTGGGCGTGGCTGGCAGGGCTTGATTTCGAGACCATGGGCATCTGGATAATAGCACTATTCATAGCCTCCTGGATGGTCGCCATAGCGATATACCGCTACAAGGACTTTGAGAACAGAGGCTACCAGCTCCAGGCGTGAGACCTAGCGCTCTATGGTCTGGTTGCAGCCCTCCACGCTCGATAGCTGGCCGCTGAGTATCAGCTTGAGGTAGCCCACCACAGGCACCCTTGCGACGACGTAGCCCACCACATCGCTCTGGTTCACTGGGTAGTTGGCGTACTCCATGTCAAGGCCCGGGTTGTTGTCGCCCTTCGTAAGCAGGTAGTAGCTGCCGCCCGAGTGTATTGCTGCATAGACCCTGTGGATTATGTCCTCCTTGGGGAAGAAGTCCCTGCTCGTAGTCGAGTACACTATTATCGGGTTGCTGTAGTTCTCAATTATCGGCTGCCCGTTTATCCTTATCGGAGAAGTGACGACCTCGTTTGCGCTCTGCTGCCCGGATATCGCAACCCTGCTTACAGTAAAGTTGTACTGTATGAGCTTGCCCTCCTGCGCGCTCCCGTTGACGTAGCACGATGCATAGTTCTGGTACTGCTGCAGGTATTGGTACGTGTATATGCACTTGTTGTTGTAAAGGCCTATGCTGTATCCATTCCGGAGCATGCTCGTCACCATCGACTTGTCAGCAGGATCGTATGCGTAATACGACACCCATTCGCCGCTCATGTCCGAGAGCGTGGAATTGAAGGTGCTCGCAGGGACATTCACGACAGGCACGTGCTCTGATGACAGGAACTGGGACATGTTGCCTATGCCGTGTAGCAGCACGAGATCTCCCCTCTGGAGGTTGGGCAGCATGCTGCAGCTCGCGACGACGTCGACAGGCGAGGTGGTCTGGAGCACGAGGATGAGGACCACCCAGATCACCGCTATCACGCCGATGGTTATGGCTATGTCGTAGAGGCTCTGCTTCGTGCCCCTGCTCTTGAGGCTGGCCCTGAACTCCATGAAGAGTATGTAGACTATCAGTATGAGCGCGAACGCCCCTATGAAGGCGTTGTTCCACAGGGCGTAGAGCACCACGATGAGGCCGAGCAGGCCGTAAAGGATCCATATCCTGTTCTCGTTCGCGGCTTCCTGCCTCTGGGCCTTGGTCTGTCTCCTATCCGCCAATAAATCGCCAGCTAGTGCTTATTATTGGTAGCGATCTTTGATAAATCTAAGCCCACTGCCTTCGATTCGCCGTCCATCTTCGTGACGCCTATCGCAACGTCTGCGTTGACCACCATCGCGTCGTTGTGCGTCACGAGCAGGAACTGGGCGTCCTTGCTCATCTGCTTTACCAGGAGCGAGAGCTTCTTCGAGTTCTCCCTGTCAAGGGCCTTGTCTATCTCGTCGAAGATGTACATCGAGGAGGGCTTGCACGCGTGTATCGCGAAGATGAGCATCATCGAGATGAATGTTCGCTCGCCTCCGGACTTCGACGTCAGCGACTGCGCGGTCTCGCCGTTGTTTATCTGTATCTTGAGGCCGCTCACAAGCGGATCCTTCGGCTCCTCGAGCATCAGGCTTGCCTTCCCTGGGAAGACGTAATTGTACATCTTCATGAAATTCTTGTTTACCTCGTTGAGCGTGTCAAGGAATGTCTGCATCTTCTTCGATTCTATTTCCGAGATCATGCGCATTATCGCGTTCTTCTCGGTGTCGAGGGTCGTGAGCTTCAGCTGGGCGTCGTCAACTGACTTCTTCTTCTCGTTGTAGACTTCTGGCGCCTTCATGTTCACGTTGCCGAGCTCCCTGAGCTTGGACTCGAGTATGTTCGCCTCGCTCTCCATCTCGTCGGACTTGCCCTTGACCAGGGCTATGCCCTGGCCGTATGCGGCAAGCTCCGCAGAAACGTCGTTGAACCTTGTCTCGGACCTGCCGCGCTCTATCTTTATCTCGCTTATCTGCCTGTCGAGATTCGCTATCTCGGCCGAGATCCTGCCGCGCTCCTTGCTCAGCGCCTCGAGCTCGACGTTGAGCTCCGAGATCCTGCCGAGCGACTTCTTGCTCGACTCGTTGCTGTGCATTATGCTGTATTCGATATCCACGCGGCCCTTGTCAAGGACCTCCTTCCTTATGCGCTTCTGCTCAAGCGCATGCTCCGTCTCCTTGGCAAGCTTTTCCTTCTCCTTGATCGAGACAGACAGGCCCTCTATCCTCTTCGAGAGCAGCTCGTTCTCCTTCTCCGCCTGCGCGATGGCTATCCTGAGCTTCTCCACATCGTCGCGCAGGGCCTTGGCCTTCTCCGCATTGTGCTTGCCGGCGAGCTTTGCAGTCTTGGCCTTTGCCGCAGACTTGCTTATGTGGTCCTTGAGCGCGTTCTTGTTCGCGGTAAGCCTCGCGGCGAGCTCGGCCTTCTGCCTGTCCGCCTCAATTATCTCCCCGTTGAGCTTCACCATCTGCTGCTCTATGGATTTAAGCTCCTTCTCAGTGGCGGCCATCGAGGTGTTGTACCTCTTGAGCTCGGAATCGAAGCGCCTGGCATCGCCTTCGGCAGAGGCCGACGCGAGCTCGGCCTTCGCGTACTCCTTTCTAAGCCCCGCAAGCCTGATCGCGGTCTGCTCAAGCTGCTCCTTGAGGTTAGCCCTCGTGGCAGACTGCGAGGCAAACTCGCTCTCAAGCCTCACCAGGGAGAGTCTTGCCCTCTGCGAGCCTCCCGAGACAACCCCCGATTGCTCCACAAGCTCGCCCTCCATTGTCACGTACCTGTGCCTCCCTATCCCAAGGCGTTTCGAATCCTCTATGTCGTCTATCACGTAAGTATTGTTGAACACGTACTCAAAGACCTTCGAGAACCTCTTGTCAAAGGCCACGAAGTCTATCAGGGCGGGAACGCCTATCGCCCTCCTGCCGTCTCCCTCGACCCTGAGGTCCTCTATCGGCATGAACGTCGCACGTCCCATGCCGTTGTCCTTGAGGTACTTTATTATCCTGTTTGCAGTGGATATGGAATCCACGATGAAATATTCAAGCCTGCTTCCGGCGCCAACCTCGACAGCCGTAGCGTACTTGCCATCGTAGCTGCACAGCTCAGCGGCCTTCCCGTAGAAGCCGTCCTTTTCGCCGAACTTGCTGGACAGCTTTGCGGCGGTGGAGCCCTCCCTCGGGCGCGCCATTGCCATCTGCTCCCTGAGGTTGAGCAGCCTGACATCGATATCGCCGATGCCCGAATCGAGCTTCTTTTCTGCGCCCTCGAGCCCCTCCATCTCCTCGCGGAGGCGCTTCATCTCTGACTTGGTTGAGGACGCGGACTTGGAAACTGCGTTCCTTTGCGAATCCGTCTCAGCGACAGAGCCGGCGGCCTCGGAGAGCCTCCTCCCGGAATCGGTCTGCCTCTCCTTGAGCACCGCGAACTCCGACTGCAGCTTCGAGAAGTAGCCGGCAGCATCCAGCAATTTCGCCTCGTCCTCGTCTATCGACTTGCTCAGCGTTTCCGCTATCTTTCCCAGCTCGTCCTCTGCCGTCTCCTCGCCCAATGCAGCCAGGCTTACCTGCTTGGCATTCAGCTCCTTGGTAATCTGCTCTATGCGGGAGGCGTTTGCCTTGACCGCGGCGGCCGCATCGGACTTCTCCTGGATATCAAGCTTGAGCGTGCCTGTCGTGTCCTCGAGCAGCTTCTTCTGGCTGAGTATCTCAGCCTCTACATGGGTCAGCTCCTTGTTTACGGCCTCGCGCCTTGCGTTCGTCTCGCTCATCGCGGTGCTGCTCTTGTTGAGCTCTGCGGTGAGGTGCTGCGATTCCTGGTTGATCTGGTCGATCTTCTTGGAAAGCTCGTCTGCCTTGTATGATGCCTCGTTCTTCTTGGAATCGAGCAGCGCCATGTCCTTCGTATAGTCCTCGAATGATGCCTTAAGCTGCTCCTTCCTCATGAAGAGTATGCTGAAACGCAGGCTCTTCAGCCTGCCGGACATGGCTATGTAGTTCTCAGCGGCCTCCTTCTCCTTCTCTATCTCCTTGAGGAAACCGAGGCGTTCATTAAGCACCTGCTGCTCTGTGCTGACCTTTACCGACACCTTGTCAAGCTCCTTCACCGCCTCGCTCTTCTTGTACTCAAACTCCGTTATGCCGGCCGCTATGTCTATAAGCTGCCTGCGCTCCTTGGGATTCAGCTTCGTGTATTGCGATATCTCGTCCTGCGCGATGGTAGTGGTGTCATCCACCCTTACGTTGTACTTCCCGAGCATGTCCACCACCTCCTTCCTGCTCATCTTCTTGCCGTTCACCTTGTACTTCGTCTTGCCGTCGGACCTTACCATCTTAGTTATCGCTATCTTCTCGTCGCCGTTGAAATTGAGCGTGACATACGCAATCTTGGTGTTCGGGCTCTTCCAGTTTATCAGCTGCTTCAATCCCTCCCCGCGCTCCAGCCTGAGCCTGTTCATCGAGGGTTCCCCGAAAACGAAGAGCAGAGCGTCCATTATGTTGCTCTTCCCGCTGCCGTTGGGGCCTATTATGCAGGTGAAGCCCTTGCTTAGGAGAAGTTCAGCGTGCGTGAAGGACTTGAACCTGTGCAGTATCATTGACTCTAAGTAAAGCATCACTTTCCACCGGTCGCATATAGATAACCGAGATTAAACTTTAAAAGCCTTACCATCTTTTTTTGACATTATGTGCAACGATATCATGGTGCGGAGATACCTAGTTGAGGTTATGCCGATGAGCTTGTCGCCCTTGACAACCGCGCCTACGCCGTAGTCGCTGCCCTCAAGCTTGTAAAGCGCGTCGGCAACATCGGTGTTGGACGGTATGTTGGGTATTGGCACGGCAAGCTCGCTGACCTTCCTGTGGCTGCCCTGCTGTGTCTTGCCGAAGATGTTCACGAGGAAGAACCTGCCGTCGATCTTCGTGAGCGTTGTGTACTCGCCCTTCTTCTTTATCATGGGGAACAGGGAGTTTGTCTTGGCGCCGGGATCAATCAGCAGATACCTGTTGCTTACCGCATCGGAAAGCGTGATGCCCTCGGCCTCCTTCTTTATCGTGACGTTCTCCTCTTCGGCCTTCATGCCGCCGTAAAGGAAGAATACCACTATCATGTCGATAAGCAGGCTGAAGAGCGACTGCTGCACCAAGATGAAGTATGCGACGCTCACGATCACTATCAGCGCGAGTATGTACTTAGTCACCTTTACCGTAATCATGGTAGAAGCGTAAAGGCCGCGGCTTCTCTGCAGGTAGCTCCTTAGTACCCTGCCGCCGTCCATAGGGAATGCGGGCAGGATGTTGAAGACGCCGAGTAGCATGTTTATCACAAAGAGGTCCTGCGAGATGAGCGTCGGAAGTCCCGGCGGGGTGAAGAGCACAAGTATGCCGAACAGGCCGCCGAGGGCTAGGCTCGTTATCGGTCCAACTATTGCGGTATTGAACTCCACTACAGGATTGATGCGTATGTCCTCGATCACGGAGATGCCCCCTATCGGCAGGAGTATTATCCGGCTTACCTTCACGCCGTTTCTTATCGCGGTGATTGAATGGAACAGCTCGTGCACCAGTACGCATGCGAAGAGCAGCACTATGATGATGAAAAAGAAGATGTCGCCGCCGACTATGCTTATGTAGAGTATGCCGAGAAGCAGCGCCGTGAATGTCCAGTGGAGCTCTATGTCTATCCCGAAAATGCTGAACAGTTTTGGGGAGCCTTGACTCATCTATTATACCCGGTATAGTTGCGCAGTAAAGCCTTATTAAGCTCTGGCATTAGCGTATTATCATGACGATATCATTCGTGAGCGGCGTGCCGTTGATGCTCGTTGAGAAGGAGCGGATGCTGGTTGCGGGGGACCTGCACATAGGCATCGAATACGGCTTCGCTGACCGCGGTTTCTACTTTGCCGATTCAGCAGCAAAGATGTCAGAGGAGATTATGGAAGCGGTGCATAAGTCATCGGCGAAGGGCATAATCCTGCTGGGTGACGTTAAGGACAGGCTGATGAACGTGACGATGGATGATGAGCGTTCGCTCAGAAAGTTCTTCGGCGGCCTTGATGGCATCGAGGTAAGGATAGCCAAGGGGAACCATGATGGGTATCTTGCGAAAATACTGGAAAGACTAGGCATACGCGCAAGCGTAGAGAACGAGATACTCCTGAGCGGTGTGGCACTACTTCATGGCAATACCATGCCATCGAATGACGCAATGAAGAAGGATTTCGTAGTCACGGGACACGCTCATGTCGCTGCCAACGTGAATGGAAGGGACGAAAAGGTATGGGCGGTGCTAAAGGCCGGAAAGGGTGCGAGAAGGGTTTACAAGGAGTACAACAAAAAATGCAAGCTTGTAATGGCACCCGCCTTCAACAGCATGATAATAGGCACCGCCATAGGCAAGGAATCGAGCACAAACCTGCCGCTTGTCAGAAACGGCGTGTTTGATATCAAGAGCCTGGAGATCTACGACATATGGGGCAACAAGCTTTCATAGATGTGTATTCATGTCCTTTCTTGCAAGTACATAGAACACCTGCTCGCCGCGGACTCTTTCAAAATATACCTGCCTGCTGCCATCTCCAACGTCTATCGAGTAGGCCCTGTAGTTATGCAGCCCGGACATATGGATTTCTGCAGGTATGGGTGTGGCCTCAAAGCCATTTATCATGAAACTGTCAGGTATCAGTGAAGGATTGGAATCTGGAGCATCCACAAGCCCGTATAGCGGATCCGCCACGCGGTGAGACCCCTCCCTGACCCACGAATGCGCCCCTCTGTAGTCCCCAACCTCTATAAAGTCCTGCCCATCGCGTACAATCCCAGAGAACCCATTCGCGAGCCTGAAGGCGTCTGGATTTGCCCCGACTCTAGGTACATCGTAATATGCATTAAGCAGCATGGTCAGAACCATCGAGTATTCATAGCATTCGCCATGCCTGGAAGCCAGGAGATCCTCAATTGTTATTACAGTCCTAGCGGTATGCTCTTTCTGGCCGCCAAAATAGAAATTCAAAAGACCATTCTTGAAGTATGTGTGGATGAGATCGTTTGCTATCATTAGCCTTCCTGACCCCGTGACTTGCGGCTCTTTTAGGTTAAGCCTGCCAAGCAGCCTATCAAAACGTTCGCCAGTAATTATCTCTATGGCGTTGCCCAGGAAGCTTATTTCAGCACTGCTCCCATCCCTTTCTGTTATTTTCGGCATCATGGGCAGCCCCAGTACCAAGTCGCCGGCTACCGGCTGGTAACTGTGCGTTTCTATAAGCACGTACGCGTTTCCGCAGAAATGGAGGGTGTTCCTGCGATCAAGCATGAATATCCTGGCTTCCAGTTCTTCACTTGAACCCTCGTCCAGGTCTGGCTTCCTCAGCTCCTCCCTGAGCGCAGTCAGTAGTTTTTTTGAGGCAAATCTTGACATGCTGCACACTAATTCGATGAATATCGACTGTAAATAGTATCCTTTTCATCATATTTAAAGGTACTTGAACGAGAGAAAGGATAGCGTCTTAGACAGGGGCGGGCTTGAACTTTTCCTTAACTTCGGCCATCTCCGCATTGACAAGCTGCTTCCACTGCTTGAACTCGCCAACCTTTGCGGGGTACCTTGCGTACAGCGCATTTAGCTTCTTCATCTTGTCGACAGTGTACAGCAGGTTGCGGAATGCAGTTATGTTCGATATGCCGCTGAGTATCTTGTTGAAGGTGCTCGCGATCGTCAGCTTAGGTATCCTGCCGTAGCTTATCTCAACCGCCTCCTCCTCTGTTATGAAATGCCCGAAGCCGTAGTCTATGAGGTCGTTGTTGAGTGACTGAAGGTAGACGCGGAAGATCTCCAATCCGGCGGTCTTGTTGCCGTACGACTTGTTGTAGCTGAGGTTGTACCTCCAAAGCGATTCTATCCCCGTGTCATTGTCCCTTATCGCCTCCGCGGCGGCCTTGCCCGCGAGAACTCCAGCTACCATGGCAGGCCCTATGCCGCCTGCGCTTATCGGGTTTGGCATCGCCATGCTGTCCCCGGCGCCCATGTACCCGGGATAGACAAGGCTGTCGAACTGCCTCCTCACTGTCACTGACCAGTAGCCCTTGCCGTTCTCGTCGCTTGGGTCCATCTCCTTGCTTGCTATTACAGGATTCCAGTCAACGTACTGGTCTATGAGAGAGTGCAGCGTGTCGTTCTTGCTGAGCTTGGCGTTCCTTATCTCAAGGCTCTTCTTCTCCACGCCCACGCCGACGTTCATCCTCTTGTTCCTCTTTGGGAAGACCCAGCCGTAGCCGCCAGGCGCAAGCACCTGGTTGAGATGTATGAGCGCGTTCTTGGGATCGTAATACCTGAGGTCATCCGCCTTGGCCTCGAATCTGTAGATGTACCTGCCCGTTGATTCGATGTCATCGGTGCTTACCGTCTGCTCTATGTAGTCGTTGGTCGGGAGCTTCCTCCTTATCATGCTGGCTATTCCAAGGGCATCTATGACGACCTTCGCCCTCAGCTTCACCTGCTCCTTCTTGTGGTCGCGCCCGAAAACCCCCACGACCTTGTTATCCTCGATTATGGGGCCTTCGACCTCGAAGTGCTGTTCATACTCTGTGCCGTTCTTTGTAGCGTAGTCGACAAGCTTCTTTGCGAGCTTTGGCCTGTCAAGGCTGTAGCCCTCTCCCTCGAAGATGAACCTGTGCTCGAGGTTAGGGCTGAAGGCATAAACTCCATCTACCTTCAGGTCTAGTTCCGGATCGCCGAACCTGAGGTCTATCTCGTTTGTTATGAAATCGATGTGGCTCTTAGCAACAGCGTCGCCGCAGACCCATCCCCAGTTTGTCTTCTTGCCCACCTTGGTGTAATCGTTCCGGTCAAGCATGAGTACCTTTGCGCCTCCCTTCGCCGCGGAGGCTGCCGCAAGTGAACCGGCAATTCCAGCGCCGGCGACTATAACATCGTAATCTGGCATGACTACTCTCCTTTCTTTGTCCTGGCCTTCCTTAGCACGACAATCGGAATTACGCCTTCTTCAAACTCCTTCTCTGAAAGGAAAAGCGGGTCCGTTACCCCTGCGCCAACCTTTATCAGCGGCGGTGCTCCGTACGCAAGCTGCAGCGCCCTGGCGCCTATGATCGCGGCTCTCTCGAACTTAGTATAATCCATGGTATCGCCTCGGTATTTTGGAGGATTTCAAAAGGTGAATATTATTGACACGAATAGCCTTTTATAGTTTGTGATTAAAAGCCGGCGTTGTGCAAAAAGCAATAAGAAGCAGCAAGTGTATTGATTACTAGAAACGGCGCTCGTTATGGTAACATGATGGAACGAAAGGCTGCACCAAAAGTACAGGTGCCTTTTGCAGACTACTACATGCGCGACGGCAAAGGCGTGGGCGTTGTGAGGCTGAGGATACCCACCAAGGACAGGAATGGCGGACTCTCAAGAAGGCCAGATGGCACCCTGTTCTTCATAATGGGAACAGTCAGCGAGACAAGTGCTGGGAGAAACGTTCTGCGCGTTGAGGTATAATCTTAAGGAGGATAGAGGTTGGACCTTACCTTATAGGCTCGTAGTCCTCCCTGGACCTCTTGAGCACATGGTACATGAACATGTTCACCATGTGGTACCTGAAGTAGAACCAGACGCCCCACGCCATCGCCCTCCTGGCGCTTGTCCTCACCGATGCCTTCTTCTTGTACACGATCTTCCCCACCTTGTCGAGCCTTGCCGAGAGGTCCCAGTCCTCGTATGTTATGAGCGTTGGGTCGAAGCCGCCTATCTCCTTGAAGGCCTTTGCCCTCACGGCGAAGTTGGAACCGACAAGGGCTGCGCGCCCCATTAGTATCGTTGCCTTCACGAAAACAATGGTTACGAACTTGTATCCCAGATGAATCTTCTTGTTTGTCTTCTCTATCGGGAGTATCGGGCCGGTAGCTGCAACAACCGTTGGGTCATTCTTGAATACATTGTAATACGTCCTAAGAAGATTTTTTGAGGGCTTGGTGTCTGCATCGAGGAATACGAGCAGGTCTCCCCTGGCGTATCTTGCGCCGGTGTTCCTTGCGATGCCGGCGCCCCTGCCCTCCTCGATGACGACCTTCGCGCATCTCTTCGCTATCTCCCGAGTCTTGTCCTGGCTGTTGCCATCAACTACTATTATCTCGAAGTCCTTGAAGGTCTGCTCCGAGAGAGCCGCGAGCGTGACAGGTATATATTTTTCCTCGTTTAACGCCGGTATGATAACGCTTAATGCAGGCCGTGATCCGTTCATTGCTATAACCATAATTATCAATGTTTATAAAAGGGAGGGTCTATCCAACCATATTAAGGCCATCATAAAGCGAAAATGCCTTGTGAAGTACGTCTTTTACACTCGGGTATGTATCGAGGCCGTCTACATCGGCTTCGGCCACCCACCTTATCTCCTTCGATTCGCTTTCCGCGATGGAAACTGGCTTGCCTTTCGCCTTCGCAAGATAGATCATGTCGAAATGCATGTGCGGTTCATCCTTGTAGCGCACATGCTCGTAGAGCATCGCCAGGGGCTGCGGCAGTTTGGTAACGTCCCCAATCTTAATTGCCTTGCCTGGCACCGTATCAATTATCTCAGTATTACATCCGATCTCCTCAAGCGCCTCCCGAACCGCAGTGTCTGTAGGGACCTCGTTCTCCTCAAGATGGCCACCAGGATAAATCCAAACGCCGAGCTTCTTGTGCTTTATGACAGCTATCCTGTCATCCCTCATCACGACAGCACTGGCGCAGATGCATTTTTTCGTCAAATAATTACCTTGTCGCTTCCCATATTTCAGCCGCGCCCCTGAGGAGTATGTATGCAACCAGTATCGCCGTTAGGGCATAGCCTACCCAAAGCGGATATCCGAGTATGTATACAAGCGCAAGATACGAGAATGCTGCGAACTTAACGACGTTTATGCCGAACCTGCCAATTTTCGATGAGTAGACCGCGTCGGCGAATCTGGTTCGCATGTGCGATGAGGTGCCCTTTGCGCCCATGAATGCATCTGCAAACGAGTGCCTTATTATTACGATGAATGTCACGAAAAGAGGCACGAGGCCGAGGTATGTGAAAAGCACCCAGTAGGTATACTCGACAACCCTGTCGCCTGCGACATCCATCCTTGCGCCGAACTTCGCGTTCGTCGATGCCTTCTTCCTGAACTTCTGCACGAGGCTTTTCGCCTTCATGTCGCCCATCTGCGACTTGGCATATGACATGAAGTCGACCTCGCCGTAGCTCTCCGCCCTTATCGCAAGGAAGCCGTCCACTGCATCAAGGAAGATTATGACGGCGATGAGCAGCACTATGAACCAGGGATTGTACTTCATCAGGACGAGATACGCCGACCCTATTGCAAGCGCCGATCGGAATAGGGTTACCGCGTCTGCACCTCTCATAGGGTTATCTTGCACGAAAGCATTTATAACTGTTAATGCGAAATCTGATAGACATGCAGTCTTCTGATCTTGTCGTCATTGAAAGTGAGATGCTCAAAAGATGGAGCGAGCTTGGAACGAGGGCAAAGCTCAACAGGGCCAACAGCGGTGGCAAGCTCTTCTTCTTCCTAGAGGGACCGCCGTACGCCAACGGAGAGCTCCACATGGGCCACGTCAGGGGGTACGTGAGAAAGGACGCGATACTAAGGTACAGGCGCATGCGCGGATACAGCGTCTTCGACAGGTCCGGCTTCGACGTCCACGGGCTTCCGATAGAGAACAAGGTTGAGAGGCAGCTGGGCATCAAGTCGAAGAAGGAGATAGAGACGACGATAGGCATACAGGAGTTCGTCAACGCCTGCATAGAGCTCTACAAGGGATACATGAAGGCGCAGATAGACGTCGCGATAAAGTACGGCGTATGGTTTGATTTTGACAACCCGTACGTACCGGCAACTGCAGAGTACATCGACAGGAGCTGGAAGGTCTTCAAGAGGATCTACGACAAAGGGCTTGTATACAAGTCCGTACAGGTAATGCCGTACTGCATACACTGCGGCACTGTCCTCGCCAAGGGCCCCGAGGTAGAGGAGCAGGAGGATACGGATCCTTCCGTTTATGTCGCCTTCAGGATAAACAAGGAGCTTTCGAGGACGCACCTGAAGATCGAGGAGGGCACATCGCTGCTCATATGGACCACAACGCCATGGACGCTCGCTGGCAACATGGCTGTATGCGCAAACCCCAAGGCGCGGTATGTCACGATAGAGGTGGAGGGGAGACGATACATACTCGCGAAGGACAGGCTTGACCAGGTGGCGAAGGAGCTCGGCATCTCCCCTGTGGTGATAATGGAGTTCGATGGCTCCGAGATGCAGCATCTCTTCTACACCAATCCGCTCGAGCAGAGCATACCGAAGCAGGCTGAGGTCAAGAGGTTCCACAAGGTGGTTTTCTCAGAGGAAATGGTATCCCTTGAGGAGGGAAGCGGTCTTGTGCACATAGCACCCGCATTCGGGCCGGAGGACTTCGAGATCGGCAAGAGGAACGGCATACCATTGCTTGCGGTGGTCGGCCTCGATGGCATATACAACAAGGATGCAGGGAAGTATTTCGGCATTCCGCTCATACATGAGGCAAACCGCGCGATAGAGAATGAGCTCGGCGCGCTTGGAGCGCTTGTCGGCAAGAACAGCGTGAGGCACAGCTACCCGCACTGCTGGAGGTGCAAGGAGAAGCTGGTCTTCCTGCCAACCGAGCAGTGGTTCATCAACGTGGAGCGGATGAAGAAGAAGATAAAGAGGCAGATGGAGAAGGTGCAGTGGCACCCGAGGGAGATGAAGGATTGGTTCGGCGAGGGCATAGACAACGCGCCGGACTGGGTGATAAGCAGGCAGCGATACTGGGGGACCCCGATACCGCTGTGGATATGCAAGGCCTGCGGCGACGTCATGGCGGTCGGCTCCTTCGAGGAGATGAAGCAGGACGCCGGCGCAGAGCTCGAATACAAATCCGAAACGCTCCACAGGCCAATCATAGACGGCATAATGCTCAAGTGCAGGAAGTGCGGCAAGAACGCCCAGAGGATAAGGGACGTCTTTGACGTCTGGTATGATTCCGGAGTTGCGCACACTGCCGCCGTGCCGAGCGACAAGTTCGATGTAATGCTCGGCAAGGCGTTTGTAACCGAGGGGCCCGACCAGCTTAGGGGGTGGTTTGCGGCGCTTATGAAGACGGGGGTTGCCGCATACGGCATAAGCCCCTTCAATTCAATACTGCTTCAGGGCTGGGTTGTCGACGAGAAAGGGGAGGCAATGCACAAGAGCAAGGGCAACTACGTCTCCGCGGAGGAGCTGATTGGCAAGAGCTCAGTCGACGGAATAAGGGCATTCACGCTCTCCCACGTGACGCACGACCCGTTGAAGTTCTCGAAGAAGGAGATAGCGGAGATGGAATCGATGCTGACGCTGCTGCACAACATAGGCACGCTCATGGACGAGTACGGCTCTGCCATCGGGTACAAGCCGAAGGTCAGGAAGCCGAGCAGCAGGGCGCTGAAGGATTCCGAGGACGCGTGGATAATATCCCGCCTGAATACGGTCATGACGGAGGTGACCGACAGCTTTGAAGGATACGAGACTTGGAAGGGCGTCATGGCGCTCAACAGCTTCGTTGTGAACGACCTGAGCAGGTTCTACCTAAAGCTCTCGAAGAAGAAGATGCTGAACAGCTCGTCGAAGGCGTCGGCAAAGAGGGCGATGGACATCGTGAACTACGTGCTGTACAACATACTTCTGCTTATGGCTCCGGTAACGCCGTTCAACTGCGAGCACATCTACCTGAAGCATTACGGCGACAAGGAGAGCATCTTCATGAACAGGTGGCCGAAGCCGAACAAGCCGGCGATAAGGAAGGACCTCGAGAGGGAGTTCGAGGTCGCCTCGGCCGCAATAACCTCGATACTCAACAGCAGGGAGAAGAACGGCATAAAGCTCAGGTGGCCCATATCGACTGCATACCTGGAGCTCAACAGCGACTTCGCCTTCACTTCAGTCAACAACCTGTCGGATCTCATAAAGGAGTACGTGAATGCCAAGGAGCTGCTTGTCACGAGGATGCAGGGGATGAACAGGGGCATAAAGCCCGTGTTCCAGAAGCTTGGACCGGAGTTCAAGGGCAATGCATCGGCAGTGGCGCAGGCGTTGAAGGACGCGAATCCCGAGACGGTGATAGCGGACGTGGAGGCGAACGGCTTCCATGAGCTCCATACTTCAAAGGGCAAGTTCAGGATAAAGAAGGAGCATTTCGACATTTACGAGAGCTTCAGCAAGGAGGGCGCGATACAGTTCAGGCATGGCATAGCCTACATAGACAAGAAGATAGACGACGAGCTGAGGCAGGAGGCGCTCCTGAAGGAGTTCGTGAGGAGGGTGCAGCTTCTGAGGAAGGAGAGCGGCCTGAAGAAAGCAGACAAGATCGCGCTGTACTACGTGGTACCGCAGGAGTACTCGGACGCGATAAATACGAACATGGCACTGCTCAAGAAGTACGTCTCCGCCAAGGTGGTCAGGGAGGGCAAACCCGAAGGAGTAGCGTTCAAGGATTTCGAGATAGAGGATGAGAGCATAAGGCTTGGGCTCACTAAGCTCTAGCTATGCGTCCTTGGTTGCGCTCTTGAACAACTTCCTCGAGCCCATCTTGGACCAGTCGTCCTTGCAGATTACGAGCCTTATGGTCTTGCTTACCTTCCTCGAGCTCTTCACGCAGTTGTTGCAGATGTTCCTCTTGCAGTAATTGCAAGTGCCGTACTTGTACACTTCCGTACCACATCTTTGGCATATCATATGATCATGTTGCGTTAATCGTGTTAATTGTTGTATCTGAATAGGATTTTAATTGTTTGCATGGGCAAGTCAGATCATGGGCAGGGGCAGGAAGACGGTGGGCATAGACGTGGATGGCGTACTTGCCGACAGCATACGGATATGGCTGCAGGAAGCGGAGCAGAGGTTCGGGATAAAGGCGGACAAGGAGGACATAGTAAAGTACGACCTTCCCGGGCTTTTCAATTCCATAGACTACAAGGATACAATAGACCTGTTCAGGCTTGCCTGGAAGGGGCATCATAGGATAGGCCTGGAGGATCCGGCCATACCATCGATATTGGACAACCTGCGCGATAGGTTCAGGATCTGCATAACGACAGCTTCTGATGCGGAGACTTCTGAGGTAAGGGCATGGCTTAAGAACAACAGGATCTTCTATGACGAGCTGTTCCACCTTCCAACGCCCGATGACAAGCATCGGCTCGATTCCATTGACATATACATCGATGACCATGCAGAGGTCATAGAGAACGTCGCGAGGAGCGGCAGGGTCGGCATAATGCTGAGGCAGCCCTGGAACGACGATGCGATAACGACCATGAACCACCCAAGGATAGTCGTTGCGTATAACTGGAGGGAGATAGAGCAACTTCTGCTGGCCAGGTTTGACTGACATACATATGCATATTTAAGACTTATAGTGGTGTTTCTATTATGGCGATGCGGCTGCAGACGGTGTACGAATTCCTGGTGACGTATTTCTGGGCAATAGCCGCGATAGCCCTCGTGGTAGTCGTCCTGATAGGTACTGGCATATTCAACAGGAATGCACTGGAAGCAAGGGTGCCGCCTGGAGGATGCGATATCTCAAGGCCTTACGGGCCTGGCACGGTGCAGGGGATGAACCTTGTGGGAGCATGCCAGGGAGAGCTGCCCCAGTTCGTCCTCACATCGAGGGGGCCGGGAGACTACGTGAACGTTGTGCGTTCAGGATCGCCGCAGAGCCTCCTCAACATAACGAACACGCTCACGGTAACAGTGTGGGTGTTCATAACCGGCACACCGTTCCACGACATAGTCGACAAGGAGTACCAGTATGGCATGAAGATCGACATAAACAACAAGCCCCATGCATGCAGCCCGAGCAACAACAAAGGGTTTTGCCTTGAATGGGACACCAACTGCTCCTGGATAGGGGAGGGGGCGCCGATACCGAATGCAAAGTACGGCCACTGGATGTTCCTCGCCGCGAGCGTGGATGGGAAGAACAAATACTGGTACGCCAACGGCAGCCTGATAGGCACGCAATCTACAGGGTGCTACATGAAGTCGCTCCACTCGACGGTCACTATAGCCGCAATAACCCCCGGCTGGTCCGGGTACGGTGAAGCAGAATGGTTCAATGGGAGCATAGCCAACGTCCAGATCTATAACCGCACCCTGACCGCGAATGACATTCATGCGCTTTATCTGGAGGGGATAGGAGGCGCGCCAATAGACCTCAAGCACATCGCCGGCTGGTGGCCGCTGAACGGCGACGCCAAGGACTACAGCGGTAACAACAATACCGGATACATATACAACCAGTCATTCTACGGCGACAAGTCATGGCAGACCAATTACTCTGTACCTTAAACCGGTTCTTATTATGCCGAAAGTGAGGATAGAAACATATGGATGCACGCTCAACCAGGCCGACAGCGACATGATGGAGCGGTTCCTGGGCAAGGAAGGGATCGAGGCTGCGCAGACGGCGCATCTTGACAGCAGGGAATCCGATTTTGTGATACTCAACACGTGCACCGTCAAGAACACAACAGAGCAGAAGACGCTCAGCAGGCTGAGGAAGCTCGCGAAAACCGGCACAAAGATAATAGTAACAGGGTGCATGGCGAGCGCGAATGCGGATCTCATAAGGGAGGCGGCGCCGCTTGCGGGCATAGTCACTACGAGCAACATAGCAAACATTGGCAATGCGGTTCGCGAGATGGAGCTCGGCGGAGTGCCCGTTTACAAGAGGTACAATCCCATAGACAAGGCAGGTTTCTACGCCCCGCAAAGCGGGGCGATAGCGAGGATACCGATCAGCGAGGGCTGCCTGAGCAGTTGCAGCTTCTGCGAAACGAAGTTCGCGCGAGGCCCGCTGAGGAGTTTCGCGTCAGAGAACATACTCAAGGCCATAGAGATGAGCGTCGGGCACGGGGCAAGGGAGATCGAACTTACATCGCAGGACGTGGGCGCATACGGCCTTGACAGGAAGACGGACATCTCGGAACTGCTTCTTGCGGCTGCAGAGATAGAAGGCGATTTCAGGATAAGGATCGGGATGCTGAACCCGGAGCACATCAGAGGGTATCTCGATGGCCTGATAGCCTCGTTCAGGAGCAGGAAGCTCTACAGGTTCCTGCACCTTCCGGTGCAGTCGGGCAGCGACAGGGTCCTCGCAAGCATGAAAAGGAACTACACCGTTGGAGAGTTCGATGCTTATGTAAGGGAGCTGCGCGAAAAGGTCGAGGGCATAGGCATCGCGACGGACATCATAGCAGGCTATCCCACGGAGACGGAGGAGGATTTTGGGCGGTCCCTGGAACTTGTCAGGAACACGAGGCCTGCTGTCACCAACATGTCGAGGTTCGGGCTGAGGCCGCATGCTGCTGCATCGAGGCTTAGGCAGCTCGACAGCAGGACGATAAAGCGCAGGATAGCCGACCTTTCCAGGACGGCAAGGCAGGTCCAGAAGGAAGACCTCTCAATGCTCGTGGGCGTCAAGGAGAGGGTGCTGATAACGGAGCGGAACGAGAGGTCGCTTATAGGGCGGGACGATTCTTACAGGACCATTGCGATAAACGGCCACAGTGCAGGCGTGGGCATCGGCGATTTCATCGAGGTTGAGACATATGGGAATACCTCGGTGTGCCTTTTTGCCAATGCCATAGGTAACGTTTTAAATTAATTCAGCGCATATTGACGCATAGAGTGCCGAGCGCATGGACGAAGAATACTACAAAAACATAGGCTTCAAGTGCGGGCTCGAGATACACCAGAGGCTGGCCACTAAAAGGAAGCTGTTCTGCTCATGCAGGACAACGCAGGAAAACGAGAAGAAGGTGGGCGTTATTGAAAGGCACCAGAGGGCGGTCACCGGAGAGCTCGGCGCGATCGACAGGTCATCGGCATTCGAGAGCGGCAAGGGAAGGAAGTTCATCTACAACCTTTTTGACGAGACAACCTGCCTGGTAGACAGCGACGAGGAGCCGCCCCACACGGTCGGCGAGGATGCTGTGCAGATAGCGCTTGGAATAGCGTCATCACTCAACGCAGAGATGCCGGACGAGATAGAGCCGATGAGGAAGGGAGTTGTAGACGGAAGCGATCCAAGCGCCTTCCAGAGGAGCATGCTGGTGGGGTACGGCGGATGGCTTGACGTCGATGAAAGGCGCATAAACATACCCTCGATCTTCCTTGAAGAGGAATCGAGCGGCATTGTGGGGAGCACATCCGAGACGGTTGAGTACAACATCGACAGGCTTGGCATTCCATTAATAGAGATCGATACTGGGCCGGAGATATCATCGCCTTCGCAGGCGAAGAGGGTAGCATTGAAGATAGGCCTCCTGCTGAGGCTGACGGGCAGGGTCCAGAGGGGCATAGGGACGATAAGGCAGGACGTGAACGTATCGGTGAGGGGAGGCACCAGGGTCGAGATAAAGGGGGTGCAGGACCTCGGCACGATGGACCTCCTTGTGGAGAATGAAGTGAAGAGGCAACTCAACCTCATAAAGATAAGGGAGGAGCTAAGGAAGCGGAAGGCGGCAGTTGGCGATATAAAGGACGTTACCAACGCCTTCAAGGGAACAAATGCGAAGATAATCGGCGCGAGCCTAAAGTCTGGTGGCGTCGTGCTTGCATTCAGGCTGTCGGGATTCAAGGACGTGATAGGCAGGGAGATAAATCAGGACAGAAGGCTCGGCAGCGAGATAAGCGACTATGCGCGAATGGCAGGGGTGAAGGGCATAATACACAGCGATGAAGACCTCTCGAAATACGGCATAGGCGAGAAGGAGCTTGCCGGACTAGGGAAGATCCTTGGCCTTGGGAGCGGCGATTCCTTCATTCTTGTGACAGCACCGCAGGAAATCGCGCGCAGGGCGATAGAGTTTGCAAGGGGCAGGAGCGAGATGGCCGTGTCCGAGGTTCCAGGAGAGACAAGGACGGCGATGGAGAACGGCGTCACAAGGTTCATGAGGCCGATACCTGGCGGCTCGCGGATGTACCCGGAGACCGATGCGATGCCCATAGAGGCGAAAAGCGGCCCAAAGAGGAGCGCGTTCGGCAGGATAGAGGTAGATGCAATTGCGAAGAGGCTTGAGAATGAGATAGGCAACCGGCAGCTTGCGGAGCAGATGCTGTGGTCCGAGGAGCTCCCTTTGTACGAAAAACTGATTGGAAGGAAGGCTGCTAGTCCGGAGTTTGTCGCAACAATCCTTCTTGACAGGTTCAGCGAGATGAGAAGGGAGGGTGTAGACGTCGCAAGGATCAGCGACGAGATACTCGCATACATACTTGGCAAGTACACCAGCGCAGAGATAACGAAGGCCGGCGTGGTGGAGCTGTTGAAGCACACTCCGGTATCTGATAGGGACGTGGACAGGCTCGTGGAACAGAGAAACCTAAGGCGCATCAAGGGCAAGGAGCTTGAGCGGCTACTCAAGGACTTCAAGGGAAGCAACATCGCAGCGGAGGTCATGTCGAAGTACAGGCTCAATATCGATGGTGAGGAGCTTAACTCCTTTATTAAAAAGGCGAGAGCATGAACTTTGAGATAAACGGGGACAATATGCAATCCCTCAAGATAGATCTCGGCGAGGGCGAGAGCATTTACGCGGATTCCGGCAAGCTGATAAGCAAAACGGCGAACGTCATCATGACGCCGAGATTGGCAGGCGGCGTGATGAGCGCGCTGAAGAGGGAGATGACCGGCGCGAGCGGATTCCTGACGGAGTTCCAGCCAAAGAAAGGGGATGGATTTGTCGAGATAGCAGGCGTATTCCCGGGCAAGATATTCGAGATAGACCTCACGCCGGGGCAGGAGTTCGTAGCTGAGAAGTACGCATTCCTGGCAGCTGAAGAGTCCGTCAAGTTCGGGCTTGATGTAGTCAGCATGGGACCCGGCTTCTTCGGAGGGGAGGGGTGGATACTCCAGAAATTCCGCGGCCCGGGGAAGGTGTTCATACACGTAGTCGGGGACAAGATAGAGTACAATGTTGATGACAGGACAGTGATCGAGGTAGATCCGGGCCACGTGGCTGGCTTCGATGCGACAGTCAACTACAAGGTAAGGTTTGTGGACAACATAAGGACCGCGATGCTGGGCGGCGTAGGCCTCTTCCTGGCTACCTTCACGGGCAACGGCAGGATAATAACGCACAGCGAATCAAGGACCAAGCTCGCGCTCGAGATAAGGGCGACCACGCCGAAGAGCGGAAGCAGCGCACCGTGACCTTATGCTGAAGGGGAAAACGGTATTCAGGAGCAAGAGATTCAGCGTGGAGAGAGTCATCCATAGGGTCAGGGGGCAGAGCCTTGTAAGGGACAGGATAGTAAGCAGGGATTCTGCTGTATTGATAGCATTCGTCGACAAGGACCACGTGCTGCTTGAAAGGAATTACAGGTTCAGCGTGGGAAAATGGCTCTGGGAGATGCCCGCCGGATATCTTGAGGAGGGCGAAAAGCCGGAAAAGGCGGCCGCAAGGGAACTGCAGGAGGAAACGGGATACGCGGCGGAGAAAATTGAATTCATGTTCAGCGGATACGTTGCAGTAGGATCAAAGACGGAAAGGTCGCACTTCTTCGTTGCGACAGGGCTTCGGAAGACGAGCAAGCGCCTGGATCCCGGCGAGCAGATCAAGATATCAGAGGTAAGGCTGGGGAAAGTCGTGGAGATGATTGACAGCAAGGAGATAGAGGACAACAAGTCGATACTCTGCGTCCTTTATTATCTGCACAGGTACAGGGGAATGCGCTGACTGCCAAGGGCAGGATCACGGCTGCGCGTATCCGTTCCACCATGAATCCACGAATGTAGCTGCGCCTACGGTCTGGCCGTTGTTGCCATTTGCAGAATAGTCGTTTACGTCACCGTTGAGAGGCCACCACCCAACAATGTAGCGGGGCGAGATAGGAGCGCCGCCTATCCCCTCCTGGTAAAGGGCCTTGACCTGGGTCGCAGAAAGGGAGGTATTGTATACCTGTACATTTGAGATCTGGCCAGCGTAGTAATACGCTGCACCGTTGTTATAGTACGACGTTCCTATAGTGAGTGGCTGCACGGAGGTGCGTATTGCACCGCCGGCCTCCGGAGTGCTGCTGATAAGCTGCCCATTGACATACATGTTTGCATAACTTCCGTTATACGTGCCTACAAAATTGTACCACGTGCCTGCGGTGGGATGGGAAGACGCAGTTATGTCGAATACTCCGCCTACGGACCAGCGCCAGTCGTTTGTGGTGCACGTGAGCCCCAGCTGGAAATCGCTTGCGGCAGTCACGACACTGTTGAACTGCTTGGATACGATTCTCTGGAAGCACAATGAGGAACTGGCCATGTTTATCCACGCAGAGACCGTGATGTTGTTCGTTACGTTCAGGCTAGGGCCGTTTCCTGCATTAACGTAGTTTGTCCCGCTTAACTGGATCGCATATTTGGGAAGGACGCCATTGCATTGGCCCTCAAGGTTCACGCCCTGCGCGCTCCTGGAGATCTGGCATGCACCTGGAGTGGCCTTCGGAGAGAAGTAGTAGGGGTTGAAGACGCCTATCTCGAACAGGGCAACAAGCACGATCGCGATTACAAGTATAGCCCAACCATAAGTCATGAGGTACTCCATTGCGGACTGCAACCTGAATCTGTTGCTGAAAGCTTTGGGCAAATTTGCCATGTTCTTCGTATTGAATGGACCTAAAAAGAGATAAAAACGTTTGCAATATGCCTGCTCATCGATCCAGCAACTTGAATCTCGGCATGCCTGGGGATGGCTCCTTGACCCAATCATCTAAATCCCTGACAAAGATGAGCTCCTTGCCGTACTGAGCCTGGTATATCACGCATATACCGTCATCTACTTCCTGTACGCCAAGGCCAATTACCTTGTACAGCCTGTCCGGATTCTTGTAATGGGAGTATGTGCCGCCTATCCTGACCTGCTTTCGCGCCGCTTCCAATTCCCTTGCCAGTACTTCATGGTCCTTGTGCATGGAATGAATCTTTCCCTAAAGGCTATTAAACAGGTGCCAGACCGCTAATCTTATATAATTGAGAAGCATATCACATATCATGGCAAAGATAGCGTTAAAGGAAGTACTGACGGCACTCAAGGGCTGCGTCGACCCCGAGATAGGGATAAACATAGTCGACCTCGGGCTTATCCAGGGCATAGCCGTCAGCGAGAGGAATGACATAACGCTGAGGCTTACAATGACGAGCCCGATGTGCCCCGTCACCAGCGTGATACTGGCTGACGTGCAGCTCAGGCTGGAGCATCTTCACGACATAGGCAACGTAAACATCGATCTTGTCTGGGATCCTGCCTGGACGCCTGAAATGATAAGCGATGAAGCCCGCATGAACATGAACGTGCAGGTTTAGCCGTACATTGCCTTCTCATCTGCGCGCTCATAGGAATTGACCTCCGCTTCCGTGAACCAGACCCTTATCTCCTTCTCTGCTATTTCAGGGCTCTCCGATACATGTACCACGTTCCTCACCGATCTCTTCTTTATGTCTGCAAGTGCATAGCTGTCGCTTGCGTACATGCCCCTTATGGTAGATGGGTCGGCCTTCCTCGGCTCGGTTGAGCCGGCTATCTTCCTTGCAACATCGACGGCGGCATTGCCCTCGAGCACGAATGCGACTATGGGCATCCTCGTGAGCTCGCGTATCAGCGCGTTCCTCACCCTGACGCCTATCTCGCGCTCGGTCTCGCTGATCTTCTCACCTTTTTCCGCGGCGGAGGCCTTCGCCTTCCTGCCTACGGACATGAACCAGTCCTCATCAGCAACGTAATGCTTCTCGACAAGCTCCTTCTTCGCCTTGAGCAGCTTAAGTGCGACGACCTTGAGACCGGCATCCTCGAACTTGCTTATGATCCTGCCTATCAATGCGCGCTCCATGCCGTCAGGTTTTATAACAACAAGTACACGTTCCATATCTCATCAACCTTAAATATATACGGTTAGATATTAGTTGGGACGCATATTTTATACCTTGCTGTAAAGGGCGATCGCATGATAAGGCAGCCGATAATAACAGTAATGGGCCACGTAGACCATGGCAAGACTTCGCTTCTTGATAGGATAAGGAGCAGCACTATTGCCAACAGGGAAGCTGGGGGCATAACGCAGCACATAGGCGCCAGCGAGGTTCCAATCGACGTAATAAGGAAGATAGCTGGTCCGCTGCTCAAGAAGCTGAACGCCGACCTTGCCATCCCAGGCCTTCTCTTCATAGATACGCCAGGGCACGAGGCGTTCACGAACCTCAGGCGCAGGGGAGGCGCGGTGTCGGACCTTGCCATACTCGTGGTGGACGTGAGCAAGGGCTTCGAGCCGCAGACTTTCGAGGCCATAGACATACTGAAGAGCTACAAGACGCCGTTCGTCGTGGCCGCCAACAAGATAGACCTCATCACGGGATGGAGGCCGCAGGGTACATCATCGCTTCTAGAATCGCTTGAGAAGCAGCAGCCGCAGGTGGCCGGAGAGCTCGATTCAAGGGTCTACGAGCTCGTTGGGAAGCTGAGCGAGCTTGGTTTCAACAGCGAGCGCTTCGACAGGGTAAAGGACCCCAGGGCGGAGCTCTCCATCATACCGCTAAGCGCCAAGACCGGTGAGGGCATCGCAGAGCTCCTTGTCTTTACAGCCGGACTGGCACAGAGGTTCCTGGGAAAACGGCTTGAGATAGACCAGAATGAGCCGGGAAGGGGGAGCATCATAGAGAAGAAGGAGGAGCGCGGGCTTGGCGTAACCCTTGACGTGATACTTTACAATGGCACGCTCAGCACCAACGATTCCGTTGCCTTTGCAACGCCTACTGGAGTGAAGACCGCAAAGATACGCGCGCTGCTGAAACCGAAGCCTCTGCAGGAGATGCGCGAATCATCGGCGAAGTTCTATTATGTGGACAATGTCAGTGCTGCATCCGGGGTGAAGATAAGCGGCAGCGGCTTCGATGATGCGCTTGCGGGCTCGCTCATAGTATCGACAAAGCAGCAGAGCTACGAGAAGGAGATAGAATCTGAGATAAAGGGCGTCTTCGAGACCGATGAATCTGGCATAATACTCAAGGCTGACACGATAGGCAGCATAGAGGCGATATCAAGGCTCTTGAAGAACGCGAACGTGAAGATAAGCAGGAAGGAGATAGGAAGCGTCACAAAGAGGGACGTGATGGCTGCGTTTGCGATGCGCGGAACCGATCTCTACAGCTCGGTGGTCATGGCATTCAATGTGGCGGTCGAAGACGAGGCTACAGCTGAGAGCCAGACCGTCAGGGTTCCGATAATAAGCAGCAACATCATATACAAGCTGCTTGACGATTACAAGGAATGGTCTGACAATGAGAGGAAGATGGAGCAGAAGAGGCTTGAGGAATCGCTAATCTTCCCTGCAGAGATAAGGGTCCTGCCGAACTCGTGCTTCAGGGTCTCGCACCCCGCTGTGTTCGGGATATCGGTAACGGTTGGCAGGATAAAGCCAGGATATGCGCTGATGAACGGCAGCGGCGAGGTTGTGGGCAGGATAAAGGAGCTGCAGGAAAACGGGGCGAGCCTCCAGCAGGCAAAGAAAGGCGACAGCGTTGCGATGTCAATGGAGGACGTCACTTTCGGGAGGCAGGTGAAGGAGGAGGACAGGCTGTACACTTACGTGAATGACCAGACAATAAGGCTCTTCAGGTACAAGTATGTGGACCTGCTCGACCAGGAGGAGAAGGCGCTGCTTGACAGGATATTTGAGATAAACAAGCTGAGGAAGAAGGTTGAGGAGTAAGGCGATGCGAATGGATGGCACTCTTGACATATCAGGGGAAAGGATAGGCTATGAGCTGGTCAGGGACCGCAGCATAAGGAACTCGTACATAAAGTTCAGGGACGACAAGCTCGTGGTCCTCTCGCCGAACAGCACGGACATAAACAAGGTGATAGAGAAGCACGGCTCCTGGATACTGAAGCACTACAGGATGATAAAACAATCGGCAAGGATAATGGACAAGGACGCGATCTTCGTCTCCGGGGCAAGGCGCGCAGCAGTCTTCAGGCAGGTGGGATACGGCTTCGGCGTTGAGCTTACCCAGGACTGCGTAATAGTGTCCGCCAGGGACAGGGACCACGCCAACGCGCTGATTGAGCGGTGGCTTAGGGAGAGGAGCTACGAGCAGATGTACAGGAAGACGCTTGAGAGGGCGGAGCAGCTCAGTGCAAGCCCGAAGAAAGTTCTGCTGAGACGCTCGAAGAAATGGGGGCTTTGCACCAGCGCCGGCGTGATAAGCTACAATCCCTACGTTGCCGGAGTGCCCGAGGAGCTGGTCGATTACATCGCGGTACATGAGGTCTCGCATCTCAAGGTCATGAGCCATTCTGCGGAATTCTGGAGGGTGGTCGGAAGCGCCTACCCTGACTATAAGACGGCAAGGAAAAGGCTCCATTATTATGATAACAGATACAGGCCTGTCTTCTGACCTTTATAAATGGCCTCTCTGTGGTTAATCCCGTATCCGAGGCATAGATTTAAATATAATAACAGCAGTATTATTATCAAGTAGTAAAGCGGAAACGCTAATTCTACAGAGGAAAAACAATGAGAGATTACGGCGGAGGAAGAGGAGAAGGCAGAGGAGAAAGTAGAAGGGGCATGAACCCGAACTATTTCCTGCCAAAGCCAGTGAAAGTAGGAGATGAAGTAGAAGTGACTATAGAAGCCACAGCGTCTAAAGGAGACGGAATAGCCAAGAAGGACGGCTTTGTTATCTTTGTAAAAGATGCAAAGCAGGGCCAGACGGTGAAGGTAAGAGTAACCGACGTTAGGGCAAGGTTCGCAATAGGCGAGCTGCTTGGCCAATCTTCGGAAGCGCCTGCTTCTGCACCACAGCCAGAGGAACAGCCTACAAACTAAAAAAGCAGTTTACTTTTTTTTATTTTTTCTGCTTTTTTCTTATTTTATTTATCAGATTACTAGAGAGCTAGGAATGCCATTTTGATTCCACAAACTTAGATATCTCGGTCAGGGTATCCTTGTAATTCGTGTTGTCAAAGACCTTTATGCCCTTTTTCTTGCATGCCTCTATGGAATATTCGGCCATGAACCTGTACGCATCGAGATGAGGCAGCAGCCTGTCTCCTGGCTGGCCAGGATGTGTATAATCCTTCCTTTCCAGTACCATCTGCTCGTACCTTTTTGGATCCGATACCTGTATGTAGAAAGGAAGTACACCGGGATTGCTAAGGGCCGGCAAGAAGTCGGGTATGAAATAGAGTGTCTCGACGATCATCCTCTCACCGTTCTTTAGCGCACGTTCTACTGTTGCATTGATTCCTCTTGACATTATCTCGCCCTGCTCTAGATACCCCTTGACTATGTTGTATTTGTTTCTTTAACCGAATTTTTTCCAAGAATCGTATACGCTTGTATTGAGGACAGTGTACCTGGAATCCTCGGCGATTATGGGTCTTATGAACTCCCTGAGATAATCTCCGGAAAGCACGATGCCTATGCCAAGGCTCTTGGCAAGGGATGCGCATATGCTAGATTTCCCAACGCACGGAATTCCGCCTACGATGATGACTGTGGTCTTGGAAGTCGCCATATCTTCACCTCAATGATTCAAGGAATGCTGAAGCCGTGTGCGCAGCCTTGGGATCAGGCGAATAATTCACGCTCTGCGGTATTTTTCCATATAATGGCTTTGCAGACTGCGTTGCTATGAACCTTTTGAGTTCACCCTCGTCAGTTGACATCACAACTATCGACGGGCCGGTATCCGCGGTCATGAAGATGTTCCCGCCCGACTGCTGGAAGCTCTTGACCGCGTTTATGAGCTTTATGCTTCTTTCAGTGTCTATTATAACTCCTCCCGATGTTAAAAGGGAGCGCAGAAAGAACATGTCCTCTTGCGCATTTCTCATGAGATCCTCTATCTTCGGGCCGGACTTTATCAGCTTGAGTATCCTGTCGTACTTGTTTATGACCCAGGTAGGATAGAATGGGGAGCTTGAGGCTATGCCGTGCGCATCCATGGTCTGGATGTTATGGAAGTCAGGGAAGACTGCAAAATGGAAATTGCTCGTATCGACATCGAGCCTGCAGGCGTATGATTGGCTCTCCTCTATCTCCGGAAATGCGATCCATATGGACATCCCGCCGGCTGCAGATCTTGTTCCTGAACCAGATGCGAACCTCGCGAACCGCGACACAAAAATATCGTCATGCGCGGCATCTTCGCCGAAAACGTTTGCTATTAGGGCCCGCGCAGTTGCAGCCGCTACCGCAGCGGATTCGCCCAGCCCTTTTGCTTTGTCGTATCTCTTGACCCTTTCTATGGTAAACTCGAAAGAACCGGTTATTCCAGTTATGCTCCGGAAGTTGTCAAGGGCCTTTCTTGCCCTCTTGTCGTATCTTTCGTTGGATTCCCCATCCAGGAAGACCTTGTCCCTACCGGGCTCCCGCACGTACCTGCAGAAACAACGCACGACACTGAAATCTGTAACCATCGATATGGATGGAGAAAAAGCAAGATTGGCATCCTTTTTCCAATATCCCAGGAATTTTTCAAATGCTGTTATAGGATAGCCTTCGCCGTATGTGACCTTACCGTCCTCAGGTTGCGCCCTGTAACTCCCCAGGGGCTTGTAAAGGCCCCTTGATTCAAGGTGCTTTAGAATCTCTGTTCCTTTTTCATGCAGCTCCCTTAGCTCGGCTGCGCTGAATTGAGGTTTTGTAGCAGGCCTATCAGCATGCCTAACCGGCATATTCACCGACTATATAGTCATTTATTAAGGATTATAAGACTTATTATTGGGCTTGGCCCCTGCCGTTAGTACGTATTAAAGCGCCGTAAAGTTATGTTAAATGGGATCTATTTTATGGTTTGCGTTTCAAATGGAATCCATGCGGAAGATGATGTATGGGATAATTGCTGTCATAGTGATGGTAGCGATTGCTGTGATGGCCTTTTATATACTAAATAACTCCCCCTCCCCGCCGATTCACTATTCCAGTAAGAATGCGACAAATGTAACTAATGGTATAAACAACTTTGCTTTTAAGGCATATTCAGAGCTAAACGCGGGATCTGACAATGGATCTACTAACATTTTCTTTTCGCCATTTTCCGTATACACCGCTATGTCAATGGTGGCTGAGGGAGCTGGCGGTAATACGGCTTCACAGATGCACGATGTCCTGGGCCTTTCGCCAAACTCATCGGATAATCACGCAGGCTTTGGGCTGTATTTAGCAGTATCAATGCTCACGGAACCGGGTATAATCTCTCAACTGCTGATTCGGTGTGGATCGAAAAGAATTTTCCAATCAATCAGGGGTTTACAAAAAATCTCTCTACTTACTACTTTGCATCTTCATCTTCGGCTGATTTTGTTAATGACGCTTCTGGAGAGACAACAGATATTAACAATTGGGTTTCAAACAAAACAGATGGCAAGATTACTGATTTAATTCCGCCGGGTGGCTTAGATTCCAGCACTGTTTTAGTTCTCGTTAATGCAATATACTTTAAGGGAAAGTGGTTACAAGAATTTAATAGGAATAATACACGTTCGGAACCATTTTACATTTCACCGGATCAAAAAACAAACGTTTCTATGATGTATTCGGAATTAAGTAACGCTTCTTATTACGGTAACGGCAATTATCAGGCTCTGGAAATGGACTATGCAGGAGGAAATCTATCAATGCTTATAGTATTGCCTAATCAGACTAGCCTTTCACAGATAGAGACAGGCCTTTCTTCCACTGAAATAAATAGTATCCGTTCAAGACTTGTAAAACAGCAAGTAGACGTTTGGCTCCCTAGATTTAATATTACCAAGTTTGAGGATATGAGAGACCTGCTCGAATCACTTGGTATTCAAGATGCGTTTAATCCGAGCGCAGCTAATTTTTCTGGCATAGGTTCGGGGGGGCTTTCCATCTCTGATGTCTACCATAAAGCTTATATTCAAGTAAATGAGTCAGGCACTACGGCGGCAGCCGCAACAGG
>JAGWHJ010000009.1 GCA_028866835.1 Microcaldota archaeon
AAAAATTGAGCTTTCACAGAGCCTAACGGGCAGGCTGCATAAGGTTGACTCTGTTCCCTTCTGTATCAAAAAACGAGAGAAACAACCCCAAACCAGGCATATCCATTATATCCCCAGAGATTCTTCCCCCTGCCTTGACTATCCTGTCCCTATATGCTTTAATGTCATTGACCTGTATGGTTACGGTAGTCGTCTGTGATACGTCCCCGGTCTTCTGGTAGAAGCCACCGTTTATCGTGCCAGGCTTCTTCGGCACGCTATTCCCAGATTCTGTCGTATTGGCCGTGACAAAGTCGCCCATCTCCGGCCCAAGTTGTTTCGTTTCCCATCCGAATACCTGTGAATAAAAAGATATCATACGCTTTCGATCTTCGGCAGGCATCTCGAAGTGTACTACCGGGTCCATTTCATCACTGTTATCTCTCAGCCAAACTTAATAAATCTAAGATAATTTCCTTTTACCACAACAAGCGCCATAGAAGAAACTCTGTCTTTATGTGGCATTCGTCAAAATCCGCATTACAGATTTTGATTAACCTGTCAAAGCACTAGCTCTCAGTGTACGGCCTATAGAGCACAACCCGCGCTGCAGATACTTCTGTCACTCTGCCCATTTCAATTGTAAGGTAGGCGTCAAGAACCACTTGATTGGCAAAACCATGGGCAAGTTCCACCCTATTACCAAAGTCCACTGCATACGATCCCTTCGAGCCCCTGAACTCCAGCGCAGCTTCGTTGTACGGGCTTAGGCGTATCTTCGCGCCCGAAGGCAGTGTCATGTGAACTGCATCTATTGTATCTGCCTTATCCCTTGATGTTTGCGGCACTATCTTTCCAATCGCCCAGTCCTCCTGCCTAAACCTGCCCATGTGTCCGGCCGGTATTCTTGCCGTCAGCAAGCCGCCTTCGTGCTCCTTCTTGTAGGTCCCGAATTCCTCAGCATCCTTTCCAACGATTCTGGCAACCTCTGCAAGCTCGCTAGCCTTGAAGAATATGTCGACGTGTGACGGTATCTCGGATATTGCAAAGGCCTCCCTTTCCCTGGCCAGTTCAAGGTACTCCGCGCGCACCTTCCGTGCGGAGCTCACAAGAGTGCCAAACTGCTTTGGTGTTATCGCCTGCCTGCTGTCGGTAACCGACATCTGCGGATCTAGATGCACCTCCACTATTATTCCATCGACGCCCATTGCCACAGCGCCTAACGTAACGCTGTAAACCAGCTCCCTCCTCCCTGTTATGTGGCTCGGGTCAAAGATTATCGGATACCTTCCCATGCCGACAAGGTGCGCCAGCGCGGCCATGTCCTGGCCGTTTCTTGCTATGTCTGTCTCGTTGTTCTTCCCTCTTACGCACAGCATAAGCCCTTCCTGATTGACCCTTGTTGCGGAACCGAGCCACTCAGCAATTGTGGTATTCATGCCGTTCTTCAAAAGCACCGCGACCCCCGCCTCGCCAAGACCATTAAGAAGCTCCTGGTTCTGTGCGTTCCTTGCGCCTACCTGAAATACTGCGATGTTATGGGCAAGGAAAATATCTATGGTCTCCTTCAGGGCCATGTGGGTCTCCTCAGGCCCGAGTATTTCCGTGACCACCTTAAGCCCAAATGCCTCCCCTGCCCTCTGCAGCAATTTCAACCCCATCCTCTTATGGCCTTCCCAGTCGCCGCCCTTTGTCCTGGGCTTCCATGCACCTCCCCTCAGGAATTCCCCTCCGGCTTCTGCAACAGCTTCTGCCACGGCCATTATCTGCCTCTCGCTTTCAACAGAGCAAGGGCCGCCCATCAGTACAAGCCCTTTGCCCTTGGGTCTTACAGTTGGCATTATCTCACTATGTAACCTTAGTCGATGGATAAGTCATCATATAAATATTTTTCCTAAGATGCCCACGTACCATCTTATATACTTTCAGACCCCTGCTTTGTTGAGGGTAAACATGTCTCTGGAAAAAGCACCTATAACAGTGACTTTGCCTGCCGTTAACATCGCAAGGGCGAAGAACTTCTACAGCAGGAAGCTCGGCCTAAGGTCTGTTAAAAGCAAGGAGCCAAATTCGGCCACTTTCAAGACCAGCAATGGCACGAGCATATTCCTCTACAAGAGGAGTGCGACGAGGGCGGATCATACTGTAGCGTCTTTCTACGTGAAGAACATACTCTCCGAGGTGAACAAGCTCAAGGCCAATGGCGTAAAGTTCGAGAGCTACAGGATGCCAAACTTGAAGACCGATAAGAACAACATAGCCACAGGGGGGCCTATCAAGGCGGCATGGTTCAAGGACACCGAAGGCAACATCCTCGGCCTTGTCAACAAGCGTTAGATCAGATACAGGATAAATAGTAAGACAAGAAGGGCAATGAATATCAGCAGCCCCCAAGCCACCAAGCGATTCAGTGCTATGGCCCATTTTGGCCTGTTTCTACCCCAAACTCCTGCCCTTCCTGCGTTGAATCTGGTCGCAAAGTTCAGATTGTTCTCGGCAACTTGCTCTGCTATAGACACTTCAGGCAGTTTCTGGAAGTTCTCGTCCTTGCTGTCTTTCTCGACAAGCCTGTCATAGTCCCTAAGCTTATCCACTTCGCTTTCTGATGCCATAAAATCAATGCCTTACCGCAAAAATAAATATTACTTTGCTCATATATGGATGTTTGGGTCTTGCCATAGCCGATAACATAGATAAACTCGCATGGATCTATCTGAAGGACAAGAAGATCCTGTGTACGCGGACAAAGGGAAAGGATGTATTCTACATGCCCGGAGGGAAACGCGAAGCTGGCGAGACAGACGCCCAGGCGCTTACAAGGGAGATCAAGGAGGAACTGAGCGTCGAGCTGATACCAAACACGCTCAAACTCGTCGGGAAATTCAAAGCCCAGGCGCACGGCAAGCCTGCAGGAGTAATGGTCCACATGGCCTGCTACACCGGAGAGTTCATCGGCGAACTGAAGCCAGCATCAGAGATCGAGGACGCATGCTGGCTATCCTACTCCGACAGGCCAAAGATAGCCCTGACCGGCCAGCTAATCTTCGATTATCTCAAGGAGCAAGGCCTCCTAGCTTGAGCCAAACCTTATATAATCTCAAGTAGAGTTCTGATACTGATAATTTATGCCGCAGGGTTCGGTGACTCCTTACGACGTTGAAGGCACTGTGGACTACGAAGCCACGATGCACAAGTTCGGTATCGAACCGATAAGCGAGGAGGCAAGGAAGCGCATAATCGACCATGCAGGAAGCCTGCACCCTCTCATCAGCCGCAACATCTATTTCGGGCAGCGCGACCTCAAATGGCTTCTTGATGAATACGACAAGGGCAACGAATTCTACATATATACTGGAATAGCGCCTTCCGGCTCGATGACCATAGCCCATCTAATCCCATTCATGATGGCAAAGTGGCTGCAGGAGAAGTATGACGTCGATGTGCTGATACAGATTCCCGACGAGGAGAAATACCTGATAAAGAAGGACCCAAAATTGACCCTTGAGAAAACGCACGAGCTTGCATACGACGACGCGCTCAACATAATGGCCCTAGGCTTCAACCAGAAGAAGACAAGGATCTTCCTAGATACCGAGTACGCCGGCACGCTGTACAGGCAGGCAGTGCGCGTGTCAAAGTACATCACCTTCTCGATAATAAAGGACGCGTTCGGTTTCTCCAACGAGGCCAACATCGGATCGATATTCTACACGAGCATGCAGGCGGTGCCAGCATTCCTAAAGTCCGTAGAAGCAAAGAAGAATGTCCCCTGCCTGATACCGCTAGGCCTCGACCAGGACGTGCACTTCCGCGTCGCAAGGAACGCTATAGAGAAGCTTGGATACTACAAGCCGGCGATAATACACTCCAAGTTCATGCCCTCGCTGAAGGGCGGTGCGAAGATGTCGTCAAGTGATCCTGACAACACAATATATCTGGCGGACGATGAGGCGACAGTAAGTAAGAAGGTAAACAAGGCGATAACCGGGCAGCAATCGACAATAGAGCTGCAGAAGAAATACGGCGGCGATCCAGAAAAATGCTCCGTCTGCCAGTACTACAAATTCATATTCGAGCCTGACGACAACAAGCTCATGAAGATATTCGAGGGGGAGAGAAAGGGAACGCTTCTAGCAGGCGAGCACAAGGCAGACCTTGCCAAGAAGATAAACGAATTCCTTGCCTCGCACAGGGCAAAGAAGGAGCACCTCCGCAGCAAGGTAGACGACTTCATGCTAAAGGACTGATTTTCCATGCGCATCATAGGCATTGAGAGCAGCGCCCACACGCTAGGCATCGGCATCGTCAGCTCCGGGAAGGTACTTGCGAACAAGAAACTCATGTATGACGTGGGCACCACGGGAATGATACCCAACAAGGTTGCCGAGTTCCACATAGGAAACATCAGCACCGTGATAAAAGCTGCAGTGGAGGGCGCAGGAATACGTATAACCGACATAGATGGCGTCGGGTACACGCGAGGCCCTGGCCTTGGCCCATGCCTAAGCGTGGGGCAGCTTGCCGCGAAGACGATTGCCGCAACCATTGGCGTGCCAATAGCCCCAGTGAACCACGGAATAGGCCACATAGAGATTGCAAAGGCATTCTCTCACACGAAAGACCCTCTTGTAATATACGTTAGCGGAGGCAACTCACAGATACTCAAGCGCCATGGTAGGCGCTATCGAGTGCTCGGAGAGACATTCGACATAGGCATAGGCAACATGTTCGATTCCTTCGCAAGGAAACTGAAGCTCAGCCCGGCATGGGGCTCCACAGTGGAGAAGAAGGCGAAGGGCGGCAGGTACATGGCGATGCCATTCACTGTGAAGGGCATGGATTTCTCTTTTACGGGGCTTCAGACCCACGCGGCAAAGCTCGCGGGCAAGGCAAGCGAAAATGATGTCTGCTTCTCGCTGAGGGAGACGGCATTCGCAATGGTCTGCGAGGCGGCTGAGAGGGCAATCCTGCTTACGAACAGCAGGGAGCTGATAGTGTGCGGCGGAGTTGCACAGAGCGCACGGTTGCAGGAAATGCTGCACGATGTTGCAAGGGAGCACAGAGTTAGATTTGGATTTGCCCCAAACGAATACAACGCAGACAACGGCGCAATGATAGCCTACGTTGCGGAGAGGATGCTGCAGAACGGCGCAGACACTCCTCTCAACGAATGCGACATAGAGCAGCGGTACCGGCTCGAGAATGTCGTAGTATATTGATGATCAACATGAAACCCATCCATAAAGGGGCAGAAGCGGACATCTTTCTCGAAAAGGCATTTGGCAGAACCCTCGCGGTGAAGGCGCGCAACCCCAAAAGGTATCGCGTCGAATCGCTTGACAGGTCATTAAGGAAGACACGGACAAAGCGCGAGGCAAAGGCAATGTACCTTGCTAGCAGGGCCGGCATAAACGTCCCGGCCCTATATGCAATTGGCAGGTTCAGCATGTGCATGGAATGGATAGAAGGCAAGCTGATGAAGGACTCAAGGCAAAAGCAAAGTGTCTATGTCGACCTTGGCGAACAGCTTGGGCTGCTTCACAAGGCAGGGATAGCGCATGGGGATTTCACCACTGCCAATGTCCTGATAAAAGAAGGCAAGCCGTACCTGATCGATTTCGGCCTCTCCGAAATAACGACCAGCATCGAGGAGAAAGCGATCGATCTTATTCTCATGAAACGCTCGATATCCAAAAGAGACTTCTCTGCAATGACCGGCTCCTACGTCAAGGCCTATCCTGATGCTCGCAAGGTGCTGGATAGGCTCAGCGAGATAGAGGAGCGCGGCAGGTACAAGACAAGAACGCTCGGATGATCAAAGCTCCCAGGATTCAAGGTAGCTCTTCTGCGCCTTCGTAAGCCTGTCTATGCTTACGCCCATCGTGTCAAGCTTTGTCCTTGCGATGTCTTCGTCTATGCTGTCCGGTATCTTGTAGACATGCTTCTTGAGAGTGCCTTTCTTATCGTTAAGATAAAGCGCCGACAGCGCCTGGTTGCAGAAGCTCAGGTCCATGACCTCGCTGGGGTGCCCCTCAGCGGCACCGAGGTTCACTATCCTGCCCTCCGCGAGAAGGAATATCTTCCTGCCGTTGGGCAGCGTGTACTCGTCCATGTGCTCCCTTATGCGGCGCACTTTCTTCGCGATCTTCTTAAGCCCGTGAACATCTATCTCAACGTCAAAATGGCCGGTGTTCGACACTATGGTCCCATCCTTCATCTTCAGCATGTGCTTCGTTGTTATTATGTCCCTGTCGCCAGTTGCGGTGACGAAGATGTCACCGAATTTTGCAGCGTCCTCCATCTTCATGACCTCAAAGCCGTCCATCCTTGCCTCGAGCGCCCTGAACGGGTTGACCTCCGTGACGATGACTCTGGCGCCAAGGCCGTGCAGCCTCATCACAACGCCTCTTCCGACCCAGCCGTATCCAGCTACCACCGCGGTCTTGCCTGGTATGAAAATGTTCGTTGCGCGTATTATGCCATCCAATGTGCTCTGGCCTGTACCGTACCTGTTGTCGAACAGGTATTTCGTGTAAGCGTTGTTTACTGCTATCACGGGGTACATCAGGAGCTTCTTGTTCTCAAGCGCCATGACCCTGAATATGCCAGTCGTCGTCTCCTCCGTTCCCCCTATGAGCTTGAGGTTAGGGTACCTCTTGTGTATCTCCGCGTGAAGATCGCCGCCGTCATCGATGATTATCTGCGGCTTCGTATCAAGCACCCTCTTTATGTTTGCAGCGTACTCCTTAAGGGTCTCGCCCCTCCACGCGAAGATGTTTATGCCTTCGCTGGCAAGCGCCGCTGCTATGTCATCCTGCGTCGAGAGCGGATTTGCCGCCGCTATAGCAACGTTAGCGCCCCATGCCCTGAGCGTCCTTACAAGCACGCCGGTCTCCTTTGTTATGTGGAGGCACATTGCAATCCTTATCCCGGAAAGCTTCTTTGCCTTGCTGTACTTGGCGCGCATCCTCACAAGAGCCGGCATATGCCGCTCCGCCCACTCAAGCTGCTTCCTACCCTGCTCAGCAAGTTTAATGTCGTTTATCTTGTACATGAATCCACCCTGCGGAATCGATGAGGCTTGGGCTTAGCCCTTAGAGCTCTCCAACTCTCCTCTTCTGCGCCCTCTTTATTCTTCTGCGCCTCTTCTTTATCCACTTCCAGCGCATTCTTCCCTTCTTCTTCCATTTCCTTGGTATGCTGCCCAGATAAACACCAATAATGTTTTATAATTGTGCTATCTATCATTCTAAATGAATTTAAAACTAGTGGTAAAGTGGTCAACAAAGCAATCATTGCGTATGTAGCCCTTGCGGCGGTGCTCGTGGTGCTCGTTTTCGTCTTCCTGAAGCCAAGCTCAGGGTATATTGCAGTATCTTCAACAACGGCACCGATCTCTACGGTCTCAAACATTACTGTTAATTCAACTACGATGTCCACATCATCGATACCAGTGTACAACTATAGCGGATGCATACAGTCTGGCGCATTCTCTCCTGTGTCAAACGGAAACTTCGGCACGGGGAATCTCATGAGCTGGAACGCCACGCCGAACGGATTCGTTGTCTACAACAAAACTTCGCTAAACGCAAACAGGTCCTACTACGCAGCGCCATGGAACGGAACAAACGCCACCTATTTCGCCTCCACGTACAACATCGGAACCGCTGTGAGGAGCGGCAATCTCACGTCCAGCACGTTCCAGATCGTGCAGCCGTATCTGCGCCTGCAGATAATAAGCCCCCAAGACGCACAGCTGTACGTTGAGATAATCAACAACACTTCTGTCAAGAAGATATTCTACATCAACAGCTATTCGATAGCAAACAGTTCTAATGCGGGAAGCTATTTCCAGAACGCTAGCATAGATGTCATACCGATACTGTGCCAGCATGTAAGGCTAAGGTTTGTTGCCGGTGCCGTAGGCAACATACACAACGTAAGAAACTACATGGCAATCACAAACATCCGCCAGGCGAAGGTACCGCAGCTACCAGGGCTCATATTAAACTGGACTTAATACAGAACAAAATGGTCTTATGAGCTCCCAACTACGAGTTTACAATACGCTCACCAGGTCTGAGGAGGATTTCCTACCGCTGAAGGACAAGAAGGTAAACATGTTCGTGTGCGGACAGACGGTCTACGACGATGCGCATCTGGGCCATGCAAAGAACTACATAAACTTCGATGTGATAGCCAGGTGGCTCAGGCACATGGGCTATGATCTAACTTACGTACAGAACATAACTGACATAGACGACAAGATAATCGCGAGGGCCCACGAGCGAAATGTTGATCCATTCGTGCTTGCACGCGAATACGAGAAGCGGTTCCTGGACGACATGGGTGCGATAGGCGTTACAGCAAGCATCAACGCCTATCCCCGATCGCACGATTACATAGAGGATATGAAGGACCAGATACAGCTCCTGCTCGAGAAAGGCTATGCCTACGTGCTTGATGGAGACATCTATTTCGATGTCGCGAAATTCCCCGACTACACCAGGCTTTCTGGCATGAAGCTCGAGGAGCTGGAGAAGCACAGGATAGAGACTATGCCTGGCAAGCGTCATACCTATGACTTCGCCCTATGGAAAGGCTCGAAGCCCGGCGAGCCTAGCTGGAAGATAACCGTCAAAGACAAAGGCAACGAGCAGACGCTTGACGGCAGGCCTGGCTGGCACATAGAGGATACGGCCATAGCAAAGCACTTATTCGGACCGCAATACGATCTACACGGAGGCGCCCTCGAACTGATCTTCCCGCACCATACGAACGAGATAGCACAGGCCGAGGCTGCATTCGGCAGGAAGCCGTTCGTCAAGTACTGGCTGCACAGCGGCATAATGCGTACAAAGGGGGAGAAGATGAGCAAGAGTCTGCGCAACTTCATAAGCATACGCCAATTCCTCGGCACTTACGATGCCGAGGTCCTGAGGCTTCTCGTATGCTCCACGCACTACACAAAGGACATAGAGTACACCGAAGAGCTTGCGAAGAATGCGCAGAAGAGGCTCAGATATCTATATTCGTCGTTCAGCATACTCCTGAACGCTAAGGAAGGCAGCGAGGGCCAGGCAGATGACAAAGCCGCGATGAAGATCAACGAGAAGCTCACCGCGGATTTTTCTGCGGCGATGAACGACAACTTCAACACCCCCCTTGCGCTAACCCACCTTTCAAACGCCATAGAAGGCATGCGCAATCTTGTGGAGCAGAAGGGATCCATCGGCAAGGGAATGAAGGAGCATTCCGCCGGCCACATAACGGAGTTCGCCGCCCTCCTCGGAATACTGCAGGAAAAACGCTTCAAGGTTCCGCTTAGCACCGAGGCCCTATCGCTGCTCAAGGAACGCGACAAGCTGAGGCAGTCAGGCAAGTACGATGAAGCTGACAAGATCAGGGCCAAATTGAAGAAGGAGCACGGCATCATCCTGGAGGACAGCCAGTACGGAACGCTCTGGTACAGGGAATAGTAGCAAATTGGTCGTCAGGAGTCCCTCCTCAAGTCCAATATCGCACCGACGAATTCCTCCTCCCATGGGCCCGTGACGGCCCTAATTTTCTCTGCCTCATTCTCGACAAAGTGCAAGGCGCTGCCATTATAATGGGCATCCAGCATCCTAAAAATAGCGTTAATGTCCTTATCCTTGTATCTCGATTTAAAGGCAAGCCAAGCCGTAAATATCAAAGCTGCTTTATCCAACACCCTAACCCAACTGCCATCCTCGCCTATCATCACCGAGTTTGCAAAAAATATCTCTGCAGGAAGCCCTCGCCGTCCGAAGATGTGCGACTCGCACGGGTTCAGATGCACGTTTACTGGCAAAATGCTGCCCCGGGGCATATACACTAAATGAAAGTCGTGGTTCGGCTTCATAAGCCATGGATCAGCATTAAAACCCTCCGCAGATTCGGCTATTTTAAGCTCTATCTCATAGCGCCTCCCCATGACCGCTATGTCTATGTCGCTAGGTTCTTTACCGAAGCTAGTCCAAAAAGCCACCGCTGCGCCGCCGTATATCACTACCTTGTCTTCCCCCATCGCCCTGGCTAACTTGGCGTATATCTCTGGCGCCGCCTGCTCCACTCTGCCCTTGACTTTCGGCATAGCCTTTTCTGCCAGTTTTTCATATTTAAATTGCTTACGCCTGCAAAATTAGCCTACTCCGCTGCCCTTGGGATCCCATGCACTTCCTGCGCTGCGCCATCTCCTCCTTCGTTAGACTGCCTTCCTCCCCTCTTCTTCTGCTTCTGCACCCTCGCGCTTGCGAAAAGTACCGGTATGTTGTCCTCCTTTGTGGCGTCGACCCATGCCTTTATGTAGAGTGGGATGTTCTTGAAGGGCTTAGAATACCTGTCTGTGAAGCTGTACGCTCCGCTCTCATGCTTCAGAAGCCCTACAGTAACGCCGAAATCCAGATACCGCTTCCATGTGGCGACCGGCAGTTCTTCACCGCAGTCCTTTAGCCTGAGCTGACCTTTCTTCTTCACTTCGCAGAGCGCGATTGCGAAACGGTAAGCCTTGGTCTCATTCTCAAAATAGATCTTCGCTATGTCCTTGACGTTAGGCTCCTTGAGCTTCTCCCTCAGAGGCGCATCCTCATACTCCCAATATTTTATTACCATGGTAGGACAAGATAATCTTTACTCCTTATCATATATTAAAGTAACTATGTCCTTGTCGGCAAGCCTGTGCTCTATTCCAACGCGCTGGTTGCTGAACTTCGCGCTCCTTCCCGTAACATGCGCAAATTTCACGTTCTTCGCGGTCTTCGAGTTTATCTTCCTTGCGACGTCCATCACCGTTCCGTTGCCGTTGAGCACCATCGGTTTCTGCATGTCCGCCTCGCCGTCACGGGGCTTCAGGTATATCCTAAGGAGATCGAGTTTGGTGAACACCTCTTCCTTCAGCGCATCGATGTTTGTGCCTGCGGCTGCGCTTATCTTCACTACCGGTATCTGGGTCCTGGCCTCTACGTCCCTCGCCGATCTTTCCGCAGCAGCGTTGCTGACCGTATCTATCTTGTTAAGCGCCGTAAGCCCCTTTATGTAAACGCAATTCCCTGCAACTATCTCGATTATGTCCTCTACTGTCGCATCCTGGTGGAAGATTATGGTGCCGTTGTATATACCAAAGCCGTTCATGCATTCGATTATCGATTCCTTGTCAGGCACCTTGTGCAATCCTTTCTCGATAAGTATGCCTCCGGTAACCGCCTTCTCTATCCTTATCTTAGGCACCCTTTTGTTTACCCTCACGTTCAGTGCATAGAGCTCGTCAAGGAGCTTGTACAGGTTGTCTATGGCATTCACGTCGACTACGAACAGGATCAGATCTGACACCCTTATCACGCTGACTATCTCCCTTCCGCCACCCTTGCCAACATGAGCCCCTTGTATGAGCCCTGGAAGGTCCAGGAACTGGATGTTAGCGCCATTATACTCAAGCATGCCCGGTATCACTTCAACAGTGGTGAATGCGTAATCCGCCACCTTGGTGTCGACGCCCGTGAGCAGCCTGAGCAAAGATGACTTTCCGGCGTTCGGGAAACCAACAAGGGCCACTGTAGCGTTGCCAGATTTCTTTACCGAGAAGCCGAAGCCGCCGCCCTTCTTCCTGCTCTCCTCTATGGCCTTCCTTATGCCCGCCATCTTCGCCCTTAATAGGCCAAGATGCTTGTTCGTCGCCTTGTTGTACTTAGTCTTGGAATACTCCTCCTGAAGCTCCTCGAGCTTCTTTACCCTGCTGTCTTCTTTCGCCATCTAACCAGTCACATGAATTTCGAGAGGCTCCTCTTGAGGTTCCTATCGTTCTTGAACATGCCGACCATCTTCTTCATCCTGTTGAAGTCGCTTATGAGGTTCCTGACATCCTTCTCGCTTGTGCCGCTGCCCTTCGCTATCCTTGCAATCCTCCCCTGTCCCTTGACCAGGTTCTCGTCCTTCCTCTCCTCCTTTGTCATGGATGCGATTATCGCCTCGTACTTCTTCAGCTTCGCCTCGCTGTTCTCCACAAGGTCCTTCGGCACATCCGCAGCGCCGAGCATTCCCAGCACATTCTTCATCGGCCCCATCTTGGACATCGCCTTGAGTTGCTTGTAGAAGGTGTCGAAGTTGAGCTCCTCCATCTCCATCTCTTCGGGATTCATTCCAGAGCTCTTCACAGCCTCGTTGACCTTTAGTATGAGGCTCTCTAGGTCAGGTATCCCGAGCAGCCTTCCCACGTACTTCTTAGAATCGTAGAGTTCAAGCGCCGTGAGCTTTTCGCCTGTGCCTATGAAGCATATCCTCACGCTCGCAGCGCTCACCGCGCTGAGGGCTCCTCCTCCCTTCCCGGAGCCGTCAAGCTTAGTCACTATAACTCCTGTCAGCCCTATGGCCTTGCTCAGTTCCGCCGCCTGCCTCCCCGCGACCTGGCCAATGTCTGCATTTATGACAAGGAGCTTCTCATCCGGCTTGAAGGCATCGTTTATCCTGCGCAGTTCGTCAAGCATCTCCTTGTCAAGGGCGTTCCTGCCGCTAGAATCGCAGATCACGACCTTCCTCGACCTGAGCCCCTCAATGCCCTTCTTGACTATCTTCCCGACGTCCCTCTCACCTTTTATCCCGAAAAAAGCCGAATTTGCCTGTTTTGCAAGCGTCTCGAGCTGCTCGTAGGCTGCCGGACGCGACACGTCGCAGCAGATGAGACCTGCGGCAAGCCCCCTGTCCTGGTAGAACTTCGCAAGCTTTCCTGCAGTGGTTGTCTTTCCAGAACCGAATATGCCGACAAGGAGTATGCGCTTCGGCTTGATCTCTGGCTCATAGCTCGCACCCATCAGCTTGACAAGTTCCTCATAGACCATGTTGGTTATGTAGTCCTTCGGCGTAACTCCCGCAGGCATCTTCTCGCGGAGTGCCGCCTCCTCTATCCTCTTAGTAAGAGCAAAGACCAGCTTTATCTCAACATCAGACGAGATGAGCGCCTTCTGGAGCTCCTTGTTGAACTCCTTTATGGTCTTCGAATCTATTATCGTTGCCCCTGTCAGCCTTGCTATGGCCTTCCTGAGGCCCTCTCCTAGGTCCATAAAAACACTGAATACAAAACAATTCTCATTTAAGAATTATGATGATAAGATAATCTATTATGCAATTAAGCATTATAAAGCTTGAACCAGGTATAGTTTAGGTCATGTTAATGGGCAACAACATAACAGGCATAGACAACGTCCTTTCGAGGTTCAGCAAGATAGAGAATCTACGCTCCCTTGCCACAGTGAACAAGAACTGGCACGAGACCGTGATGTTCCGCTTCGGTGTCAAGAAGGAGATGGACTTCGCGCTCAGGTCCGGCAAGTCCTACCATCTGAGGAACATGGGCGAGCTCCTGAGGCTCTGGGATAGCCCTGACGTGCAGTTCGAGTTCTTCAGGCAGATGGGCATAAACGCATGGGTGAAGGGAGACAGCGTAAGCTTCAACTTCAAGGGCAAGAGGGTCAGGCTCTACGCCGACAAATCCCAGCTCGGGCACGCGCTCACGCTGATACGAGAGCTCTTCTTCTACGAGTACGAGCACTACAAGTTCCTTGACATAAAAGGCAAGACCGTCGTGGACATAGGGGCGAACATAGGCGACAGCCCCATTTACTTCTGCCTTAACGGCGCGAAGCAGGTGTACGCATACGAGCCCTTCCCGCACTCCTACGCGATAGCGAAGAAGAACATACGCGCAAACGGGCTTGGGGGCAGGATAGAACTCGTGAACGAGGGGCTCGGCGGCAAGCGCCAGACGATGAAGGTTTCCAGCGGCTTCAAGAGCACGCCAAGCTCAAGGCTTACAAATGAGCGCAGGGGCACTGCTGTCAAGGTCATCACGCTAAAGGACGTCGTGGACAGGCACAAAATAGGCCGGAATGCACTTCTGAAAATGGATTGTGAAGGAGCGGAGTACGACATAATACTTAACGCGCCGATCGAGACGCTCAGGAAGTTCGACCAGATACTTGTACAGTACCATTACGGCTATGTCGATATAAAGAAGCGCCTCATAGAGGCAGGTTTCAGGGTAATCAATTCCGTGCCAATGCACTACAACGGCTTCGGCACGGGCAAATCGACGACCGCTTACACCGGATTTCTTTACGGCAAGCTCCGGGCGTAGGGAAGCGAGAGTTAATAAACAAATTAGTACGTATAGGATAAACGCGGGCTCGTAGCTCAGCCTGGTCAGAGCGGCGGTCTTATAATATTTCTATAGAAGAGAGCCGTAGGTCAGGAGTTCAAATCTCCTCGGGCCCATCCCGTCTTTATATTACTTTGTATGGATATACTGATACATTTAAATATCATCAAATAGCCACCAATACTGGGTGGGATTTGCGTGGCAATTGCAACACGGGTTGAAGTCCCTAACAGGCAACTTATAGTTCCTATAAGCCATAGGCTTGGGTATCTGAATGCAAGGGAAGCAGTAAGGCGCAAAGGCGGCCTACCGCCGCATTTTATACATGATGACGTATTGGTCGCAACAGATGGCTGGAAAAGGCTACAGAGAGATGGTTATTACCCGGCTTGGTGCAGGGAGCTTATCGTATATCCTGAAGCACATGATGTATTCAGGCTAGGGCATGATGTCGTTGACGGAAAGCAAGACGCTGAAGGGAGGATCTGGGTCTTGCCTGCAGAGTGCATCCCCCCAGCGGCATTCAACAGGAGCGGGATGGCACTGTTTGTAAATCCTCAGAGGATCATAGTTAATAACGGCGAGGTGATTGTGATACCGCGTGTAGTGACCTTGGCACACCCTTTCATTTACGACACCCACAGACCTGGCAGGGTCGACGAATGGACGAGGATGCCAAAATTCGCACACGACCATACATTGAAGCGGCTGAGAAGGCGCTCTGCAGAGGCAGTAAGGTGGCTGAAGAGGGACGGCGAAGAGGCCGGAGTGAGGCCTTTAATCCGGCATGCATCAAGGACCAGGGTCATACGATTCACCGTGCACGTAACTTCTAACAGGGACGCTGAGCTTGGTGTAGGATTTGTTAGGAGGAAATATGTACATGGGAATGGCAATAGGGCAGCCTCTGCAGGACAAGACTTCCTAGAGCCAGCTGCATAGACGCTTCTAATGGTCGTTTACTTGTATGGTCAACGGCCCAAGGAAATCCTCGTTAGGGGCGACCATGTTGATCTGTATGTCTGCTGTAGAATAAGGCGGGAGCTTCAACGGCAGCGATGGTGTGGTTGAGGTTATGGTAAACCCAGGGGTTTCAATCTTTACGCTACTGATTGTAAGGTCGCATCCTGCGCTCTGTGGCTGCAGCAAGTAATTGAACTCCTCGCCACCGGCAAGCACGTTAGAGGCGTATGCCACCTGCGTGCGCGATTGGTAATTGCAGCTGCCTGGGCCCGTATACACGTACTCGAGGTTTATCGCATAGTAATTGACTATTGCCGTAGTCGTGCTCGCCGTCGTTGCAACGCTTGTGGTGCCCGTCGAATTGGTAGGGCCAGGGTTCTGTGTCGTCACCGTCGTAATCCTCTGGGTCGTGGTCGAATGGTTGCCGCCTAGCCCAAAAAAGGTGAAGGCTATGAAAAGCGCAACTATCCCTATGATTACAGCTGCGACCAGCAGAAAAGTGCTTACCATAATATCATTAGCAGTGCCTATTATCTAGTAGCAAAAAGAATAGATATTTTCTGGTATTTAAAGTTATTCCGAAACTGGCTTATCGTTTCATTTTGCCAGCATCCTTGTATAAGCCACGAAGTACCACGCCGCGTACCTCACAACCGGTATCTTCTTTGTTACGTTCTCCACAAGCTCAAGGTCAGATCTTTGAACGGCTCCTATTGCAGCTACAAGCAGCGGGTAGATAATCAGAAGCTCAAGCAACGAAATAATTATTAAAAGAATGAAATTCGTAATAAATGGCAGTATAAAGATAAGAATCAGTAAAATATTCACTACATTCACGAAGATTATCCTCGCAAGCTTATTTATCTCAAGCCTGACCTTGAAGACCTGCCTTATCTTCGCAAAGAATATCGCGTCATAGATGAGCGGAGCCACTATGAAGATATCTATGATTATGCCAAGTCCATACTGGTAATTGAGAACGAACGGCAGGAGGCCTATGACTATTATGTCTACCAGCACGTTGTACTTGAGCACCTCTATCACCTTGCCTGAGCCTACGAGGACATCGGTGGCGAAAAGGCCAAAGATCCAGATTATCGCGCCAAGAGAGATTATGGCAATGTAAAGCGGCGCGAGGGTGTACACGCCGCTGAAGAGTATGTACGAGATGGGCTTCGCCATCACTGCGAGGAAGGCTATCGCCGGGACGACGAAAAGGAACGCGAAATATATCGAGTAATTATACACGCTGCCTATCTTCTCCTGCGTGTTCTTGCCGGCAAAGGCAACTGTGAATGCGGATAGGAGCGAGAATGCAATCGCATCTGTAAGGATGCTGCCCAAAAGCGTGTTTATCTTTATCGCAATGCCAAAGTTCCCTACAATCGCCGCTGTTGTGTATGCGCCCAGCGCTATCACGGACAGGTCAGGGAGTATGCCGACAAGGAGGTTCGATAGCGCAACCGGTATTGAGAAGGCAAGGAGCTTGCGACTCTCCTTAATCGAGAGCTCCAGGGCTATCCTTATCCTGCCCTTTTGCAGCAGGTATACGCCTTCAAGACCTCCACCAAGATATCCGAGTATCAAGCCCAATATCGGCGCACTCGGGCCGAAACCAAACGCAACGAGCGCAAGCGTGACCACAATCTGCACCACCGACTGGACCAGGTTCACCTTCAGCACCTGGCCTCCTTTCCCAAGGCCCACAAGCACCCCCATCGCCGCACCGACAAACATGGCCGTGAAGAGGGTGAAGGCGGCAAGCTGCAGGACGCCGGTTATCGCCACATCGTTCAGTATGTAGTATGCAATGGGAGCCGCCATGAGGAATGTTATGGCAGAGAGGACGATCCCGATCACCAGGGCGAGCGTGATGCCATTCGAGATCACGTTCCTCAATGCGACTGCGTCCTTCTTGTATTTGTACTCCGAGACGAATTTGTTGAGTGCCGTAGATATGCCGAAGTTCCCCATCGACCCGAATATACCTGCAACGGCTATCGCAAGCGTGTATATGCCGTATGACGATGGGCCCAGCGCCCTGGTCAGGAAGATGAGCAGAAGCCCGCTGAGGAAGAGCGAGGTCAGCTTGCCGCCGAGCACAAAGCTTAGTATGCTTGCTGTCTTAGAACCGATATTCACAAAGGTGTCTTCGCCGAACTCCATATGAAATCAGATTGCCCGAGCAAAGATATTAATTGGCGCCTACCCTCTCGTAAGCCTTGATGGTCTGCTCGGCCGTCCTCCTCCAGGTGAACTGCCTTGCGTAAGCCATGGACTCGTCACGTTTATGCCTGTCATATCCATTGTCCTTCAGGTCCTTTATTATCTCCGCCATCTCGTCCTCGTCATCAGCCTCGAAGCAGTACCTCCTCACCTCTTCAGGTATCTGGCCCTTTCGCTGAACTATGACGGGCACTCCGCGCGCCTGCGCTTCAAGTATCTCCATCTCGAAACCAGTGTAAAGTATCGGATGCAGGTACACATCGAATGAATCGTAGATGTTCACGAGCTGCTCCTTCGGCGCGAAGCCCTTGAAGACCACGCGCTTGTCGTTTGCTGCCATGGTAGCCAGCTCGTTGTAGTTGCCGCCGGGCCTGCCCCATACCTCGAACCTCATGTCGGTATCCTTGAGCCTCATGAAGGCGCCCAGCGAAAAAGCCACGTTCTTCCTGTATCCGAAGGAGCCGAGCCTTCCGACAACAAACGTGTCCCCTCTGCTGTGCTCTAGGAACGGCACGTCTATGAACTCCTGGTCTATGCCTATGTTGATTAGGAAGATCCTGTCCTTGCTGTAGCCAAGCTTCACAGCCTCATTTAGTATCAACGTCGAGTCTGCTATCATGTAGTCTGATCCGAGCATCTGCCGTCTGCACATCTCGTACAGCTTCTCGCCTATGAAAGGCGGATTTCCTTCTGGCGTCGAGCGCAGAGGGTTGTCATCGTTCAATAGGAAGAATTCGTGGGATGTTGTGATGGTCTTCGCCCTTCCCCTGCGCACCGGATTGAGGAGTATCGGCGCAGGCATGTGCACTATGTCATACTTTGAGAGGTCGTTGAGCATGGAGAGCATGGTGAATGAATACTGCCTCGCCCGCAGGCCGCTCCCCCAGCCGAGCTCGACCTTGTCTATCTGATTGGCCGAGCCTACGGAGAGCATGTTCTGCCATATGTTGTATATGTACTTCTGCACGCCCTGCCCCAGGTCCTTGTTGAAGTTGCCCTTCATGCTCAGAAGCGCTATGCGCATTGTTTCACGTAATGAAAGAAATCGAGAAAAAATAATAAGCTAACTCCTGAAGAACTCGTGGAACTTTCCCACTATGTACTCTATGTCGTCGTCCGTAATGTACTGGTGGCAGCCTATGTAAAAGCCCGATTCATCAAGGCGCTTCGCAACAGGGTACTTGCCCTCTATGTTACCAAACCTCTTTATGTATACTGGCTGGTTGAGCAGGGGCAGCAAGTCCCTTGTCTCGATGCCGTTCTGCTCGAGGAAGTTGACAAGATCCTCCTTCTTGCCCGTCTTGCTCACTATTCCGAAGAGCATGTACACATTGTCCCTGTCAGGCGGGGTGTACTGGAACTGCAGGTACTCCTTGAGATCAGAGAGGCCCTTCAGGTACCTTGCGGCGATCTCCTTCCTACGCGCCACGATATGGTCCTTCCTCTTAAGCTGCGATAGTCCCAGAGCGGCCTCGAGCTCCGTGACCCTGAAGCTGTGGCCAAGCGTGACGAACCTGAACCGCTTGCCTATCACCTCCTTCAGCTTGTTGACGTCGTTTGTTGAGTCGTCATCTATGCTTATGTATATCGAATCGCGACCATGGTTCATTATGCTCCTGAGCATGACCGCAAGTTCCTTGTCAGATGTGGTGTTAATGCCTCCCACGCCTGTTACTATGTAATGCGCTATGTAGGTCGAGAAGCAGCCTATGTCGCCGAAGGAGCCGACTGTCCGGCCCTTGTACTTGGCGAACATGGTCTCCGCAGAATCCTCTATTATGCGGAGATCGTGCTTCTTCGCTATGGCCATTATCGGGTCCATGTCTGCAGGAAGGCCAAGGAGGTGCACCGGTATTATCGCCCTTGTCCTTGGAGTTATGGCCTTCTCTATCTTCTTCGGATCGATATTGAACGTCGTCTCCTCGACATCCACGAAGACGGGCCTCATGTTGTTGTGTATGACTATGTTCGATGTCGCTATGAAGGTCACTGCCGGCACTATAACCTCATCGCCATCGGCCCATCCATACCTCTCCTTCAAAGCGGCAAGCGCTATCTGCAGCGAGCTTGTGCCGCTGTTTGTAAAGATGCCGAACTTTGAATCGTGGAGGTGCGCAAACTCATGCTCGAATTCCTTCGACACCGGCCCGTACGATAGCCTGTTGCTGTCAAGGACCTTGTTCACCATCGCCTTGTCTTCCTTTGTCAGCTTGAGGTCGCCGACCCCTATGTACCTATCTTCCTTCATCGAAGATCACATGGAGGATGCCTTCGCATTCTTCCTGTAGTAATCAATGGTCCTCTTGAGGCCCTCCTCAAGGTTGACCTTTGGCTCCCAGCCGAGTAGCCTCTTCGCCTTCGAGTTGTCCCCTATGAGAACCATTGCATCCAATGGCCTTTTCGGCGTGGCATTCCATACTATCTCGCCCTTGAAGTTCGTGAGCTTCGCTATCATTTCAGCAGTCTCTTTAGTGGTGTATCCCTTGCCCGTACAGAGCTGTATGCTCTCACCGATAGCCTTCTTGTTGCCGAGCGCCTTTAGATAACCTTCAACGTGGTCGTCAACGTAGAGCCAGTCGCGGATAGCGTCAGGCGCGCCCAGGAAGACCTTGTCCTGCTTGAGCATCTGGGAGATTGCGCGCTCCATGAAGAAGTGCGTGTTGTTCTTCCTTCCGTACGTGTTGTATGGCCTCAGTATGGTGTACGGGAACCTGTAAGCCAGCTGCATGTACCTCAGGTACAGGTCCGAGGCAACTTTCGACACCGCGTAAGGGCTGTTGGGGCTGAGCTGCGAATCCTCGCTGAGTTTCTTGCTCGTATCCTTCAACGTAACGCCGTACTCCTCGCTTGTACCTGCCATTATGAACTGCTTGAAATGCGGCACGTCCCTGTAGCATGATTCAGCAAGGTTCACCGTGCCGAGGTAGTTCGCCTCGCCCACTTCAATGTAATGATCGTACGAGAATGCCACTGCGCTGACGGCCGCAAGGTGAATTAGGTAATCGGGCTGCGAATCCCTTATTATCTTGCGCACTGCGGGGTAGTCCGTCAGGTTGGCATAGCTTATGATGCAGTCATTGCCCTTGTCAAGCTTGTACCTTCCCGTGACGTACCTCTCTATTATCTCCACTTCGTATCCCTGCTTAAGCAACTTCGGCACAAGCTCGCTGCCTATGAATCCAGATGCACCTGTGAGTAGTACTTTTTCCATAGAAATCGCTTTTTAATATACATTCACAAGTATTTAAAGCATTTCCTGACGTATATTAATGCATGCCACGACTGATTATATGAAGGTAGTAATACTTGCGGGAGGCTATGGGACGCGTCTCAGCGAAGAGACGGCCAATATACCAAAGCCGCTTGTTGAGATAGCGGGCAAGCCATTGATATGGTACATACTCAAGGCATACGCGTCGCAGGGGTTCAACGATTTCATAATCGCATGCGGCTACAAGGGCGACAAGCTCAAGAACTACTTCATGAGCCTTGCACACTCGTCAAATGATTTCACCATCGACGTTTCGAAGAACAGGACCGAGGTGCTGAACAGCAAGGTCCCTGACTGGAAGGTCACGCTCATAGACACCGGCCTCAACACGATGACCGGAGGCAGGATAAAGCGCCTCAAGAAGTACATAGACGGCGACACCTTCATGCTCACTTACGGCGACGGCGTATCGGACGTGGACCTAAAGGCGCTGCTCAGGTTCCACAAGGCCCATGGCAGGAAGGCGACCCTCACTGCGGTGAGGATGCCAAGGTTCGGCATACTCAACATAGAAGGCAAGGGCAAGGTCACGTCCTTTCAGGAAAAGCGCCTGGACCAGAGCCCCTTCATCAACGGCGGCTTCATGGTCCTCTCAAAGAGCGTGATCGACTACATAGATGACGATAAGACCTCATTCGAGACCTACCCCCTCCAGAAGCTCGCAGAGGAGGGCGAACTGTACGCCTTCAAGCATGAGGGTTTCTGGAAGGCGGTCGACAACATCAGGGACAAGCAGGAGCTTGAGAAGATCATGGAGAGCGACGATCCAAGGGTCAAGCTATGGAAAGATTGAGGATAGCAATAACTGGGGCATCCGGGTTTGTAGGCGCTAATCTCGTAAGGCATTTCTCCAAGGACAATGAGGTCTTTGCCTTGAGCAGGAACGTCTCCAACTGGAGACTGCCCCCTAACATCAATGCGCTGAAAATCGACATAAGCGACCGCAGCAGCGTGGGCAAAGCGATAGCAGAGGCGCGCCCCGACGTGGTGCTGCACTGCGCGGTTTATGGAGGGTACCACTTCGAGGACGACCCCCAAAAAACTATATCAACGAACATATTGGGAGCGCTTAATGTCATAGACGCCTGCAAGGAGCGATCCACTGTAATTATCAATACCGGCAGCAGCTCGGAGTACGGCATCAAGAGCGCGCCGATGAAGGAAACCGACAGCACAGAGCCTAACACCAATTACGCGATGTCAAAGGCGCTAATCACCAACCTGCTGCATTCCGGCTACACGCGCGCGATAACACTAAGGCTCTTCTCGGTTTACGGCTATTACGAGGAGAAGCACAGGCTGATACCCCACCTTCTGTACTCCGCAATAAAAGGCGAGACCGCGACGCTTTCAAGCAAGAATAACGTTAGGGACTTTGTGTTCATAGATGACGTTGCACACGCCTACGAGCTGGCGGTAAAAAAATTCGAGAAACTTGACAACGGAACCGTCTTCAATGTGGGCTCGGGGCGACAGACAAAGATAGCGGAGGTAGTAAAAAACCTTGATGTTAAAGTAAAATGGGCCTCTGGAACAAGGCAGAAGGAGCCTCCTCGCGTCTGGAGGGCGGACATCTCCAAAATAAAGAAGGAACTCGGCTGGGAGCCCCAGAATTCGCTGAGGCAGGGCCTAGAAAAGACAGAGACGTGGATGAGAAGGAACATAATCTACTACGAAAATGATGAAAATGACAAGCTTGCAAGAACTAAAGGCAATAGGAACTGAGCTCAGGAAGGAACTTGTAGTGAAGCACTCAGAGGCAAAGATGGCACACATAGGCTCGGACCTTTCCTGCCTCGACATAATGATAACATTGTACTTCAGGGTCCTTGGCAAGGATGACCACTTCATCCTGAGCAAGGGGCACGCCGCGCTGGCCCTGTATGCCGTCCTTCACAAGAAGGGCATCATCACCGACCAGGTATACGGCACACTGGGAAAGAACGGATCAATGCTTGGCGAGCACCCGATCTACGGGATAAAAGGAATAGAGGCCGCGACAGGCTCATTGGGTCATGGCCTGTCAATAGGCGCCGGCATAGCGCTTGCAAAGAAGCTTGATGGAAGCAAGGGCACGGTGTATGTACTGCTGAGCGATGGCGAGTGCCAGGAGGGAAGCACGCTGGAGGCGATGAACTTCGCTGGCCTGCACAAGCTCGGCAACCTTGTCGCGATTGTGGACAGCAACAAGTTCCAGGCATACGATAGGACGCTAATACCCGACAGCCAGGTCCAGAAGGAATTCGATACCGCAGGCTGGACCACAAAGAGGATACCCGGCCATGATTTCATAGAGCTCGAATCCAATCTCAGGAAAACGTCTGCCGCGCCTACGCTCTACATCGCAGACACCGTGCTGGGCAAGGGCGTCTCCGACATGGAGGACAAGCTGGAATGGCATTACAAGTCGCCTACAAAGGAACAGGTTGACGAGTTCGTCAAGAAAATAAAATAGTGTTTGAATGAGGAATACTTTCTCCAGGGAGCTGCTCAAGATAATAGCCGAGGAGCAGGGCAGGAACGAATCAAGGACGTGGCTGATGTCGGGCGATCTCGGTTTTTCTGCCTTCGAAGCCATACGGGAGACCGGAAGGTTCATCAACGCAGGCATATCCGAACAGAACATGATCGGCGTTGCGTCCGGAATGGCGAAGGAAGGCAAGAACGTCTTCGTGTACTCTATAATCCCGTTCCTGTTGTACCGCACATTCGAGCAGATAAGGAATGACGTGTGCTATCCGAACCTGCCGGTAAGGCTTGTCGGCACAGGCGCGGGCCTTTCGTATTCGGACGCCGGGGCGACTCACCATCCACTGGAGGATCTGAAGGTCGCGGATTCGCTGCCCAGCATGACGGTACTCAGCCCATCCGACCCCAAGGAGGTCGAGGCATTCATGAGACTGCTCAAGGGCGTCAAGGGCCCAATTTACCTAAGGCTCGCAAGGAACGGCGATCCCGTCCTGCATGACAGGCACGGTTCGATGGCGATAGGAAAGGCGCTCAGGCTCGTGAAGGGCAGTAAGGTACTTATAGTCTCTACAGGCATAGTAACAAAGACTGCACTCGAAGTCGCAGGTATGCTTAATAGCGAGGATGACGGCATCGCGGAGGTCATCGAGATCCACACCTTCAAGCCATTCGACAGCGAGGCTGTAAGGAGCGCTGCAAAGGGGAAGGATATCGTTGCCACAATAGAGGACAATACCGGCGCGCTCGAAAATAAAGTCGCCGTTTCAATAGCCGGGCTTCAGGAGCAGAAATTCATCTCGTTCAAGCTGCCTGACCAGTTCACGCACATCTCCGGCACCAAGGAGTACTTGTTCGAGGCGTACGGCATGGGGCCTCGAGACGTTTTCAATAGGATAAAGGGATTGTTGGATGAATAATTTCTTCAGGAACAAAACCGTCTTGGTAACCGGGCACACTGGCTTTGTTGGGTCGTGGCTGGCGTTATGGCTCAAGGAATCTAAAGCAGATGTCGTGGGACTATCGCTGAATCCTCCGTCAAACCCGTACCACTACAAGATACTGGGCCTCAGCAGAGACATAACCGATATAAAAGGCGACATAAGAAAGAGCGCAACTGTAAACCGTGTGCTCAGGGAGCGCAAGCCAGACATAGTCATGCATCTTGCTGCGCAGCCGATACTGCTTGATTCGTATGGAAATCCCGCTGAAACCTACCTGACAAACGTGATTGGTACTCTCAATGTGCTTGAGGCAAGCCGCAAAGCTGGCAGCGTAAGGGCATTTTTGAACGTCACAACAGACAAGGTGTATGAAAACATAGGCACAAAATCTAGGTACAAGGAAACGGACAAACTTGGCGGCTCGGATCCATACAGTTCAAGCAAGGCATGCTCGGAAATCCTCACACAGAGCTACCGGGACAGCTTCATGTCGGGCGCCGGCATTGCCACTGCAAGGGCAGGTAACATACTCGGCGGAGGCGACTGGGGCGCGCACAGGCTTGTGCCTGGCCTCGTCTGGTCCCATATCAGTGGCAAGCCACTGCTGATAAGGCATCCTGACGCAATAAGGCCATGGTCTCACGTACTTGATATCCTCAATGGATATCTCACGCTGACAGAGAAGCTCTACAAAAACCCTAAGAGGTACTCCGGCCCATGGAACTTTGCGTCAGCTGACGTCAAGCTGGTAAAGGATCTGATCTTGGAGTTCTCAAAATATTGGCGCATAAAGTACAGGCTCGGGGCTGGAAAGGGCCTCCACGAGGAAAAGCTGCTTCTTCTCGACTCGACAAAGGCAAAAGAGGGACTTGGCTGGAAACCTATCAATTCATTTTCACGGACCGTAAGGGACACCGCATCGTGGTATGACCACTTCTACGGTAAAAACGGCGGCACGGGCCCTGATTATTCCATAATGCAGTTGCGTCATTTCGAAAGAAGATTGCATGGATAAGCTCGGCATCTATATACCAACTTACAACAGGAAGAGGGATCTCGAGCTTTGCATGCGTAGCTTCATACCACAGCTCAAGCGCTACGGCTTCCCAATCTATGTCTCTGACAACAACTCCACTGACGGAACCGAAAAAGTCGTCAACAAGCTGAAGAGGAGCTACAGCAAGATCTTCTACAAGAAAAACGACACGGGCCTTGGGCCGACATACGCCTCGAACCTTGTCAGCGTAATAAACATGGGAAAGACCGAGTTCGCGTGGCTCTTCGGTGACGACGATGTGATAAAGGCCGGTGCGATAGATAGGATAGTAACGAACCTTCCGGGGCACGACTATCTGCAGATAAACACGGAAATATGGAACCGCGATTTCTCGAAGAAATTCCAGGGAAGAAAGATCCAGGCAAAGAGGAACATTGACTACGCCCCCGGTGATCATGACGATGTCCTTGCAAACGCATCTTACGGTTATGCGGGTTTCATGGGCGAAATAATAACGCGTACATCATATCTTAAAAACGGATTAAAGAAATTGAAGGGACCAGATCTTGCAGCAAGGGAGTTTCTCCACACAACCCTTTTCTTCAATTCCATCATAGGCAGGGAGGGGAGGCTTATCGCGGAGCCTCTGGTGAAATACCGCACTACGCTGAGATTTGGCGGCAAGGAGATGTACACCTGGCTTGTAAGCTTCCCAAAGACGCTTGAAGAGCTAGGAAACTCCTATTCCGAAGAGACCCTGCGTTCCGTAGGAAGCCTTCCAGTGTACAGCCTTATAGGCATAACTGCAATTAACAGGCTTCAAAACCCGGGCAATGCAAGGGCTTACATGAAGTATGTAAGGGAAGACAGAATGCTTGATTCAAGCACCAAGGCCATACTGCTTACGATACTCACCGTGCCAAAGCCAATCGTCAGAGCCGTTATATATCCAACCGTAAAGATCAATGCATTTGAGATACTGTGAGATCGGTTGCCCAATTATTCCACAATAGATTCAATCCTTGATGCGGGCATATCTTTCCCTTAGAAGTCTGAATGTCAGTTCCACACCCTGCTTCTTCCCAGCATACTTCCTGTCCATCATCCTGATCGTCTCTTCATTTTCAAGGTCGAGGAATCCTGTGACACCCTCCTTGTTTATCATCTTTGCAATCTCAAACTCCTCATTACCAGAATCAGCCGCCCTCCACCCCTTCATCTGCTTTATGTAGCCTAAAGTCTCAGGCAGGGCCTCGAACACCCCTGACGGCCTCCCCTCCTTGATCTTATAGGTAAGGTTCCGGATGTACCGCAGCATAAAGTAGTCGAAGTTGCTGACTTCCTTTTCCTTCCCCCTAAATGTTACTGCCTCATAGAAGTTGAGCAGCGAATGCACCGCCCTTCCAGAAGGGGATCCCGAAGAATCCCTGTTATCCCCCATCCTGAGTTTTGAGAGATAGTCGACAACCTTGGCGTTATAGGATGCGTATGAGAACCTCTCATACCTGTCCATCATGTTGTACATGTTGAGCTGATGATGCATGAGCTCTACTACATGCTCTAGATAGATTCCGTTGTCTTCGATTCTGCGCAGCCTGCCGTGGACCTCCGGCTGCTCATGTATGATCCCCTTGAACCTCACCATGCCCTTCCTGAATATCCTTATCTGCCATGTAAAGAAGCCGGTCCGCTTCCCGCTCCTTACCTCCTCATATCTCTTCAATGCAAAAGCAGAGCATCGCGCATCCCGTATCAACCGCCCTATATTTTCCATAAGCTGCTTGGACAGGCGCTCGTCCACATCAAGCCTTAGTATCCATCCGTGCTTGCATTTGCCTATTCCGTACATGAACAGCGGGTCAGGATACCCCAGCGCGGGGGCATGGAATATCGATAACTTCGAAAGCCCGGCAGCGGCGCTCCTCAACGCCTTCCTGTTCTTGGCGTCGCTAGAATCTACAAGCACCACCTGATCCGCTATTTTGTATATGCTCTTTATCAGATCTACGGCCTGCGGAATGTCGTTCCTTGAGAATATCAGCACAGAAAGTTTCTGCATGTTACCGATAGGAATTATATTATCTTGCTTGTTATAAATCTATCAGTGGGAACCGAAAAAAGAGGGCATTTATCCGTGGATGAACCAACAATAAACCTTGGACTGGAGGGTATTTATTTCACCAAGTCAGAAGTGTGCAAGTTGGACGGGATCAACGGCAGACTGTACTACCGCGGATATCCCATAGAAACTCTTTCCAAGAACTCAAACTTCGAGGAGGTATGCTACCTGCTGCTTTACGGCAAGCTTCCGAATGAGGAGGAATTCAATATCTTCGCATCTGCGCTGAAATCCGAATCGGAGTTGCCGGAGCAGGTCATAAGCATAATAAAAGACATGTCAAACAAGGCGCATCCAATGGACACACTCCGGACCGCTGTCTCTGCGCTCTCAGCTTATGATAATGATGTCCCTGACAGCTCTATCGACGCAAACATGAGGAAGAGCGTGAGGCTTATAGCAAAGACCTGCAGCATAGTGGCGACCATTGGCCGTTTCAGGAACGGCGAATCGTACATACGCTCCAAACCAAACCTCTCGTTTGCAGGCAATTTTCTTTACATGCTTAACGGCAGCCGTCAATCTCAGCAGAACGAGAAGATCCTTGACATAATGCTAATGCTTCATGCAGAGCACAGCTCAAACGCGTCAACCTTCTCGACATTGGTCGCCGGAGCCACACTCTCCGACATACACGCAGCAGTGACTTCAGGGATAGCCACGCTTAAGGGACCGCTTCATGGAGGGGCCGATGAGGCTGCGCTTGCGATGATGCGTGCAATAGGCAGACCGGACAATACCGAGGAGTACATAGAATCTGCGCTCGAAGGCAAGAAACGCATAATGGGTTTCGGCCACCGCGTCTACAAAACCTATGATCCGAGGGCACGGATCATAAAGGTTTACCTGGAATCGATGCAGGACAGCTCCTCAGAAGAGGTAAGGAACCTCACATCGATAGCCTTGCGTGCAGAGAAGCTTATGGTCGACAAACTGGGGAAGACCAAGGGCATATGGCCGAACGTGGATTTCTTCTCCGGCCCGGTGTATACGGCGCTTGGAATACCCGGATATCTATTTACGCCCCTGTTCGCGGTCAGCAGGATGCCAGGATGGTGCGCTCATATGATAGAGTACTGGAAGAGCAACCGCCTGATACGGCCGCTCGAATACTACTCCGGTCCTATCGACTTGGAATATATCCCTATGGAAAACCGGAGCTGATCCTGCTCAAAGCCCATGGCCTATCCTCTTATCGAAAAGTTCTGAATTGAACTCCCTTCCAAGATATTCGGCGATGTACATCGAATCTTCCATGGAGCTGGCAATGCAGGAACTGGCCCCTGGCGATGGAGTTATGTTAAAGATTATCCCATCGCCCTTTATCTTTCCCGCGCCAAGCACCAGAGATTTTTTGTTCTCGTCTATTATCTGTGGCCTTATGCCGCCGATGTCACGGCCCATCTTGAGGTCGCCCAGCTTGAGGGAAGGCACTATATAAGAAACCTCCTTCTTCAGGAACTCGCGCTTTCCTACCAAAGGCATGTCATAAAGCACGTTTCGCGCTATGATTCTACGTATGTCCTTGTTGGCGAATATGTTCATGAGGCTTTGGAGTGTCGCCAAGTCCAAATCGAACGTCCTTACATAGTCAAGGAAGGTTCCGCCATGGCCCTTCTCAAGCCCGAAAGGCAACGTCACTGTAGGACCAAAACGCGTTATTCCCTTATTCGCTATGTCTGGATCCCCATGGACTGCGGCGAAAGGTATGCCGCCTATCTGTACCCTGTAAACCTTGCCCCTAAGGACATTCTTCGAATAATAGAAGTTCCCGCCTATGGAGAGAATTGAGAGGTTTTCGTTGTAGCCAAGGGATTTTGCAAAGTAGAGGCTGTACGTCCCAGCGGCGCACGCCACGAAATCAGCAGTGAACATTCCCCTGCTTGTATATATCTCATAATGGTCACCTACCTCCTTGATCTGATTGACCTTGGTGTCCAGTGTTATCTCTATCTTTGCCCTCCTGTTCTCCTTCGCTTTCTTCGCAAATGATCTTGTGAGCCTCCCGAAGTCCACCATGCGGCCATTGTCAGATAGCAGCGCAGCTATCTTCTGCTCGGGATCCCTTCCCTTGGCCACGTTTGGCTCAAGCCTGGCTATCTGCTCCTTCTTTATGTATTTCAAATTCGGAAACAGCTCCTTTATCCTCGAATAATAGATGCGGTCGAGTATCTCAAGCTCAAAGTCATCGACGCCGAGAACCATCTTCTGACATCTGGCGACAAGGCCCCTCCGTTCGTGCTCCGGCAAGGCGTCGATGTATCTTACGAGCATCTGTGCTGCGCGTTTTGTGCGTGTAGCTTCTGCAATGGAGTAATTGGTCTCTATGTCCCCGAAATGGAGGGTCTGTGCATTGTTCGTGTTTTTTGAATTAAGCGGGGCGAGCTCCCCGTATTTCTCAATCAGAAGTACGCTCTTTATGTTAGTATAGCTGCTCAGCATGTAAAGTAAGGAAGCGCCCGTTATGCCCCCTCCTACAATTATAACATCGTAACTCTTACCCATCGCTAGTATCGTGGCACTATAACAATTTATATGTTAGTTTAATGTTAATAAAAAGAAGGCAGTGCAAATGGCGTACTACAAACTTGACCTGAAGAAGGGCGATCTCGTAGAGAATGAGGCAAAGCCCGGTTCCGCAAACGGCAAGAAATTTGCAGTCATAATGAAAGGCGGTCAGATCTACGTACTTGATGGCACGTGCACGCATGAGGGAGGCCCCCTCTTCGACGGCCATATCGACGGAAATGAACTGATATGTCCATGGCACAGCGGCGCCTACTTTTTAGAATCCGGCAAGGCCGACGAGAATACCCCCTGGGTTACCGATGTAAAGCGCTACAACTGCAGGGTGGACGAGCTTACCGGGGACCTTGAGATAGAGATGTAGCATGCAGAAGCACGAAAAGATCATAGACAGCATCGCCTCGGGCAGGATCGAGCTCCTGTTCAGCATGGCCAAGGCGCGCACGCTCCAGGGCGGAAAGAGCGCAGCGCTAGGCAGGAGGTACATAAAGATAGCGCGCGGAATAAGCAACCACTACAAGCTGAAACTTCCCAAGAGGATAAAGAATTCCATATGCAAGAAATGCAACAACGTGTTAATCCCCGGCCTTAACTGCAGCGTGAGGACTTCCGCAGCAAGCAGGGCGGTAATATACAAATGCGAGTGCGGCTCCGTAAACCGGATACTGCTTCTGAAGAAAAAGAACCCTACTTGACACCTAGCTTCTCGAGCAGCAGTCCCACAAAGTCGTCGACAAGCTCACTGTTGTTGAGCGTCATTATGCCCTTGTCTGATTCTATCGCATTCTCGGATTTTATGCCCCTGTAAAGGGCGACAAGCCTGTTTGTCTCCTCGTCCTTCGGCGCAGCGACCTTGACATTCTGTATTATGTTGGCCCTCGCTATTATCTTCACCGAGTTCCCTATCGCGCATACGGGCTTTTTGCGGTCGCTGAACCTCTTGACGGTGTCCAGCAGCGGCCTGAAATCGTAGAGCTTGTAAGAATCTACGCCATTGCCGTCTATGAATATTATCGCATCAAAGTCGTCAGGATTCAGCCTTCCTGTGTTTATGTCCGGCTTGTACACTGCACCATGTTGGCCCACGCAGTCCTTGTTCGAGTAGCTTGTTATAACTGGGGTCACGTCCCACCTTTCGAGCATGGCCTTCGAGCTGGAAACAGATTCGTCCTTGAAGTCATTGGGAGGGATCAGTATCGCTACCTTCATGTTCCATATCACTCCGCAAAAAGATATAATACCATATCCACGCAGCTCAACGTTTTTTCTGCGACGCCAATCTCCTCCTTGAAAGCTCGTAGATAACCAGGGACACGATTATCGCAATGGAGAATACCGCAAGGTCTGTTGCAGAAACGAACGTGACGCGTATGTCCGACGACGAAGCGCTGGTCGATATGTATTCCGTCAGCCCTAGGTACTTCATCTGCCCAAAGATCCTTGCGTAAGGTACGTTGTCTATAACTACCGTCCCGTTGCTGCCCGAGGAAAGGCTATCCACGGTCCCGTTGGAGAACTCCAGGTACCCGCTGGCATTCACCGGCCCTCCGAACACATCGACGGTGTGTATGACTACCCTGTACAGCGGCAGCTCTATGCTTATGTTCGAATGCGAATAGGCGCTCAGGACGCTGTAGAAGTCCAGCTTCTGGCCCCTGTAGTTGGCTCCATCGACGATGTAAGTATTCCCGCTGAAGAAGAAGGCGTTGCTTCCAACGCTCTGGTTGTTTATGTCAAACGAACTCGCGTTTACGGATTGTCCGTATGCGTTTGTGGCCTTAAGGCTTACTTGATACTGTTTGCCGTATATCGCACCGATGTTTATCGGCCTCTGGACGTTGATGGCCACGGAAGTGTCCCTGCTGCCGTTGCTCCAGGAATAGAAGGCGAGCCTTGTGCCATTTCCCATGTTGTAGTAGGGCGTAAGGACGGTCAAGGTGATATTTGCTCCTACAGGATACCATCCAGTGCCACTCACGTTTCCATACTGCGAGGTCCCATTGATGAAATATTCCTTTGTCCAGATGGCGCTAAGATTTACCGGCGAAGTAATATTGAACGATCCGGAAGCGCCATTGTTTCCGTTGCTCCATCCGGAGAGCACGAATCTTGAAGTGGAATTTACCGGAACTATGTTCGCACTGACGCTGTAGTTGACTGTTGCATTACTATCGTACCATCCGCCGCCATCGGCAACTCCATATGCCGAGGAGACATTCGCAAGATATTGCGTATGCCAGTTTGCCGTCTCGGTGATGTTGCCGACTATCGAGATGGTAAGCTGCGAGGCGGTACCTGTGTACGAATCAGGGCCCTTTCCGGACCAGTTGTCGAATATTTCCCTTATGCCGCTACCGACGTTCACCTGCTGTGGCTCGGATAGAAGGACCGAACGATATGGCTGATAGACCAGGCTGCTGTTTCCGTTTCCATAAGCCGATACTATCCTCAGCAGGTAGCCAAAATCCCAAAGGAGCTGGTTATTGGATGGCTGCTGAAGCGACGATCCTACCTCAAAGTAATTAACCCTGTTATTCAGCTCCTGTACTCCGTATTGGTCCGGCAGGTCCGTTCTGCTGCCGACACCATAGCCTATATATGAATACCCCTTGCCCAACGGCACGAAATTGCCATTCATGTATTTCGTGAGGTTCGAGAAGACCACGTCATTCACTGTAAACTGGTTTGTATTTGTCCCTGCCACCTCGCCGAATGCTACAGGATCGTTCACCCCGGAGTTACCTGTGCCAAGGTCGACTTGCGCCATCAGGTTTCCGTTGAAGATGATGTTCCATATGTTGCCCTGCGAATAAAAGCCATAGTTGTTGATGGCACCGTCGGCGCCAGCGGAACCTGGCTTGCCCAACCTCCCAAGGAAGCCGGAGTTATAGTTGCTTGCGAAGTACTCGTAAAACCACACCGGTTCCCCGGCCCGTATGTACTCGTAGCTGGAACAAGCGGAAACCGTGCAGTTTGTTGGATACATGCCGGATTGGTTTTCGATGACGTATCCCGTCTGCAAGAAAGCGCCGTTCTGAAGGGTCTCGCCAACCCAAAAAGCCAGCGATCCGTCCTTGACCGAACTGTCGTATATTGTCTGGATGTCAACGCCTGCGCCATTGTTGTAATAGGTATCGGATCCTCCCCTAGCCCCGAACTGGAACCAGTACTGCGACTCTACCGGCCCGATGACCGAGCTGAGTACAACTAGCGAAAGTATCAGACTGACCTTAAATCTTTTCATACTCCAGTCCAATTTCGTCCAGACGCCCTGTAATAAGTTCTCTAGAATACGAATTAATACCTTTCCGGTCAATGACCGCCAGGTCAGGTTTTGGGTTGCTCCTCTCGCAGGCCTGTTCAAGCATCTCCGGTGCTGCCGCATACCGTGGCATTATGTGGGAGAAGGCATAGCCTCTCTCGAGCGCCAAGGCCCTGAACTTGGAAGGATAATGGTTCCCTCCTATGCCAATCGCGACCCTCCCGGCGTCATAGCTACCATCGATTAACGAGACTGCGGAGCTGTAGCACGCCTCCGCGAGGGCCTCCGCCATCCTCACGTCCCCAAGTGCCTGCTCACCGCCTCCGAACTCCGCGAAAAATGCAGGAGTGGCGATCAGCGGGCCATGATGCGTGGCCTCGTAAGTTACCTCCACGCCGGCCTTCTGCAATGAGAGGTCTTTCAGCGCAGCAAGCATGTGCACAGGCGACGCAACAGACAATTCCCTGGGCTTCCCTCCAAGCTCTGCCTTGTCGCCCCAGTTTCCCATCGAGTGTACCGTAAAGGCGCTCGTTCCGGAGGCACTACGGTGCTGGCTCAGGAAATATGCCACCGAAGCGCCCAAGCGGTCTATGCCTGCCGCATCAACCAGCCTTTCATGCGATTCGTGTAGCAGGATGCCTCCCTTCAAGCGGCCTTCCTCCATGCCGCGCTCCCTAATCAGGTACTCGGCGGCATTTTTCGAAACCTGGTCCTTCCTTGAGAAGACGAAGCATATCATGAGCCAAGACCTGCCAGATAATAAGCAGTTATATATTATTATCTATACATAATTTTTATATCTGTTTATTACCGAGTTGTTAATATGTTCGAGCTCAAAATAGACAACGCAAAGTACTGGAGGGACTGTGTAGAGTCGATAGTCAGCCTGATAGACGAAGGCTCGTTCAGCATCACGAAGGAGGGCATAAGCCTGAAGGCGATGGATCCCTCAAGCATAAGCATGGTCTCATTCTTCATACCTAGCAAGGCATTCTCCAAGTACAATGTTGACAAGAGCACTACCGTCGGAGTGAACCTGGAGAACCTCTCCAAGATACTCTCGAGGACGAGGGACGACGAAGCGCTGGTGATGAAGGACGCTGACAACAAGCTCTCGCTCGAGTTCGTCGGCCCCAGCAGCAGGAGAAGGTACAAGCTCCAGATGCTTGACGTGAAGAAGAGCGTCGAGAAGGAGCCCACGATAGTGTTCGACGTCCGCGTCGAGATACTCGGCGAGCCGCTAAAGGACATAATAAAGGACGCAAGCCAGATATCGTCCTATATAGCATTCAAGGCCTCGAAGGACCAGTTCGGGATAAGCGCAAGGGGCGATTCCGGCGAGCTTGAGGAGCTCCATGACAAGGAGAACACCGCAATAAGGAAGCTTGAGGCGACCAAAGGCGCAGATTCCGTTTTCAACCTCGAGTTCCTTGAGAACATGGTGAGGTCGTGCCCTATGGGAAGCCCTATAAACATAGAGCTAAAGTCCAACGAGCCCCTCAAGGTCAGGTACAACATAGGCGAAGCCGAGGTAACCTATTTCCTCGCCCCGTACATGGAGGAATAGCTACTTCTTTGCGCGGCCAAGCTTGCTGTGCGCCCTGCCCAGCTCACGTGACGACAAAGCACATATCAGGTTCAGCTCGCCGGCCAGCACTGCCGCCGCTATTATCTCCGCGAACGACAGGGAGTTCCTGCCGCTTGGGTTTCCAGGCCCCTGCACGCCAAGCATCGAAAGCGCCTCCTTCTGCGTCGGAAGCCCCGTGCCCCCTCCGACAGTACCAACTTCGAGCGACGGCAATGTGATGGATACGTACAGTTCCTTTCCGCGCACCTCCGTCCACGTGTAGCCGCTGCTGCTCTCCACCACCTGAGCAAGGTCCTGGCCTGTGGCAGCGAATATCGCCGCTATCACGTTCGCAAAGTGGCCGTTGTACTTCAGGCTGCCTGCCCTTGCGCTGCCGAGGAGGTTCTTCCTTATGTTCGTATCATTCGCCTGCTCGGCATCAATTCCAAATACCTCGCTCAAAACCTTCTCCGGTATCTTCGCATCGGCTATGATGCTCTTGCCCCTCCCGTAAAGATTATTCACAAGTGATTCCTTCTTGTCCGAGCACATATTACCGCTGACGGCTACGAACCTTGCTTTCTCGAATGATTCCTCTATGTAAGCACAGGCTGCTTCGCTGGCAATCGTTACCATGTTCATGCCCATCGCATCGCCAGTATGGTAGGACAGCCTTAGCCATACGTTATTGCCCAGGACAAACGGCCTTATGGACCTCATCTCGCCATGCTTTGTGGTCGCATTTGCAGCCTCCTTTATCTGTGCTTCATGCTCCTTGAGCCAGTGCAGGAATTCCTTTACGTCCTTGACTGACTCAAGCCTAAACACCGGTGCTCTTGCCATCGCATCCTCAATCACACGGACCTGCACCCCGCCGCTGAGCGTGAGCGCCTTTGCGCCCCTGTTGATGCTTGCTATGAGGGCTCCTTCGGTTGTTGCGAAAGGCACGTAGAAACTGCCGTTCGCATAGTCGCCGCATACCTTTATCGGCCCGGCAATGCCCATTGGTATTACCGCACCTCCTATAACATTCTCTGCATTCCTGTTCTTTATCGCATCGTAATCAAGCTGCACTGCGCCTATCGCCTCAAGCTTCTTTCCAGTGAGCTCCTCAACTATCTCGCGTCTGGCGTCAACGGCCTCCTTGCCAGGGAGGCTCTCATCTATCTTGTGAAGTCCTAATTTCCCTTCTACGATCTTCTGCCTGTCCTCTTTCGAAAGTGAGCCTGTAGGTTTTTCTGCCATAGTCCATACATTGACAGCCCCCATATATTAAGCATAAGGATGACCTTCGATAATGTCACAACCAAAGCCTTTTATAATCTACTTGAGCCAACTCTTCGTTTGATGAAATGGCAGCGATAGAGGGTTCAAAGAAAGCGCAGAGCGCAATGGAATACCTGATGACCTACGGCTGGGCGATACTGATAATATCCCTTGCGATAGTCATAGTCTTCGAGCTCATAAACGTAAACTCCCTTCCTGTGCAGCAGTGCATCATGCCTGCTGGCTTCAGCTGTATAAACTACTTCATGCTCCAGAACGGCCTCCTGAGCATCAACATACTCCAGACAACGCAATACCCTATAAACATAACTGCAATAGGTTGCACGACTGTGGCCGGTGTCAGCAACATGCAGGCTACGAACATTGCTAAGCCTGCACTAGGAGTTGCTGTGCCGATAAGCTCCAACTATTCAATGAATGTACAGTGCTTCGCAAATGGCACCGTAGCAACAGGCAATCCTGGCTCCATATTCAGCGGATGGGTCGCCATAAACTACACCCAGGCTTACACTAACATACCGCAGACGGTATTCGGGAAACTGACGACAAAGTACACCTGAGCTGCGCCAACGACACCAGCCAAGCAGTACCCATTAATATTATAAACATTAAATGGCATCTCTTTCCGCTCAATGAATGCTAGGGCTACCAGAAAAGGAAGGACATCAAAATATAGTGCTTAAATGTCAAGTGTAACGATAAGAATCGCAGCTGCGAATGGCGACGGGGTAGAGTCAAGCGGGGCCCTGCTGATAAAAGTCGCCACTAGGAACGGGTTCCAGGTCTTCGGATACCGTGGTTACCAGTCAATAATAAGGGGAGGGCATGTCTGGTATCAGATAAGGCTCAGCGACGGCAAGCTCCACAGCCATGGCGATGGGATAGACATCCTGATCGCGCTGAACCAGGATGCAATCAAGAATCAAAAGAGCCACTTAAACGACAATGCAGTGGTGATCTATGACCCTTCAAAGACCAACGTCACGGAGCTTGACAGCAATAGGTACAGGTTGACGCCAATACCTCTTCTTGACATAGCCGTGAAGCAGAGCGGCGATCCCATAATGAGGAACGTTGCAGCCATAGGTGCCGCGCTGGGCTTCATAGGCATAGACATCAAGGTTTTCGATGACGTTATAAGGAAGATGTTCGGCAGGAAAGGGGACAAGGTCGTGAACGACAACATAAATGTCGCAACGGCAGGCTACAACTCGCCTGGCGTAACAAAGGCATTTGACATAAAGGGCGACGGCAAGCAAAGGTATTCGATGGATGGCAATTCGGCGTTTGCCTTCGGGGCGTACACCAGCGGATGCAAGTTCTACGCTGCCTATCCCATGACACCTGCAAGCGGCATACTCCAGTGGTTTGCGCAGCACCAGGACAAGGGAGTTCTGTTCAAGCAGACAGAAGACGAAATAGCAGCAATAAATATGGCCATAGGCGCCGCAAGCGCCGGAGTGAGGGCAATGTGCGGCACGAGCGGCGGCGGGTTTTCGCTCATGGTCGAGGGACTCGGCCTTGCAGGAATGCTCGAGGTCCCATTGGTTGTGGCAGAATCGCAGAGGACCGGGCCCAGCACCGGTCTGCCAACGAAGACCGAGCAGGCTGACCTGCTTTTTGTAATGCACTCTTCGCAGGGCGAATTCCCCCGGATAGTTATGGCTCCTAGGAGCGTGGAGGAGTGCTTCTATGTCGGAAAAGAGGCATTGAATCTCGCGGAGCGCTACCAGTGTCCCGTGGTGGTCATGCTGGACCTGTTCCTCTCCGAGCACGTGGAGAGCGTGGACGGATTTGATTTCGATTCGATAGGAATAGACAGGGGCAAAGTTGCAGCCCCAAACCCTAACGGAGGGCGTTTCAAAAGGTATGAACTGTCAGCCGATGGCATCTCGCCAAGGTCGTTCCCCGGCATGCCTGGACTGGAGTTCGTCTCGCCTAGCGACGAGCACAACGAGTATGGCGACCTTGTGAGCGACGCGCTCTCCGGGATAGACGAGCACGTCGAGATGCGAAGAAAGATGCATTCAAAGAGGATGTCAAAGATAGACACGATGCTGATGAACGAAAAATGCTTCTTCCCAGAAGTATCGAACGAGGGCGCCGACCACTTCCTCATGACATTTGGGTCTACGGCCCAGCCTGCTACCGAGGCCATAGGGATGCTCAACGAAGCGGGCCTCAATGTGGGTCTTATAACGTTCAAATACCTGATGCCTTTGGACCAGGAGAAGACAAAACAAATCCTTTCAGGTAAGAAGATAATCGATGTTGAATGCAATTACACTGCGCAGCTTGCGTATGTCGTAAAGGCGAACACGGGCATGGACATAACTGACAGGATACTCAAATATGATGGCGAAGCCATAACCCCCGGAGAGATAGCAATGCAGGCTGCGGATATAATAAAGAAACAAAAGTGATTTTCCATGGTAACAGAGATAAAACAGGTAAAGCAGGTCCTGACTTCTGGAATAAAGCCCATATGGTGCGCCGGATGTGGAGATTTCGGAGTGCAGGCTGCGCTGGTAAAGGCCCTTACCGATCTTGGCATAGACAGGAGCAATGTCGTGCTTGTCTCAGGAATAGGGTGCAGCTCCGCGATGCCCCATCCCTTCAGCACTTACGGCGTGCACAGCCTTCACGGAAGGCTCCTCCCTGTCGCAAGCGGCTTGAAGCTCGCTAATGACGACCTGACTGTGATAGGCACCGGCGGCGATGGCGATGGCTACGGCATAGGCGTAGGGCATCTGATACACACTGCAAGGAGGAACATCGACATGACCTACATCGTGATGAACAACGAGATATACGGTCTCACGACTGGCCAGGCCTCTCCGACAAGCTTCATCGGGGCAAAGACAAAGTCGACGCCTTTCGGAGACATAGAGAACCCGCTCAATCCGATAGCCTTGGCCCTGAGCGCAGGTGCAACGTATGTCGCAAGGGCGTTCTCCGGAGATCCTATGCACATGGCGGAGATGATAAAGAACGGCATACAGCACAAGGGATTTGCCATAATAGACGTGTTCAGCCCCTGCGTCACCTTCAACAACGTCAACACTTACGATTGGTACAGGCCGAGGGTTTACAAGCTCGAGCAGGCCGGGCATGACAGCAGCGACATCTCAAAGGCCATGGAGAAGGCTCTTGAAACAGATAAGACAAAGTGGGAGAAGATACCGATAGGCCTTTTCTACAAGACGCAGAAGCCGGTGTACAGCGAGATGGACATCACGCTCAAGAACGGGCCGCTGATAAAGCAGCCGGATCCGGACAAGACAAAGATAAACAGCATACTAGAAGAATACCTCTGATTTAAATGGCAGGAATAGTTGGATACGGCGCGCATCTTCCCATATACCGGATAAAGGTAGAGGAGATAGCGAAGGTTTGGAATGATGATGCATCAGCGATAAAGAACGGGCTTAACATAAGCGAGAAGACCGTTCCGGGCAGGGACGAGGATGCAGCTACCATAGCCGTGGAGGCCGCCAGGCGCGCGGTGAAGCATGCAGGCATACCTGCAACCCAGATAGGCGCCGTTTACGTTGGCTCGGAATCGCATCCTTACGCGGTAAAGCCCACCGCAACCATCGTCATGGAGGCGATAGGCACCGGCAACAATGTTATGTGCGCAGACCTCGAGTTTGCGTGCAAGGCAGGAACAGCGGGCATACAGATGGCCATAGGACTTGTAGACAGCAACATGATAAAATACGGGATGAGCATTGGCAGCGACACTTCCCAGGGAAGGCCGGGAGACGCACTGGAGTACACAGCAAGCGCAGGCGGTGCGGCATTCATAGTCGGGAAGGAGAAGAACGAGATAATCGCAAACATCCTCAAGACCATAAGCTATACCTCCGACACGCCCGACTTCTGGAGGAGGGAGGGGGCGAGCTTCCCCACACACAGCGGCAGGTTCACCGGCGAGCCAGGATACTTCAGGCACGTTATAAATGCCAGCAAGCTCCTATTCGAGGAGACTGGCATGAAGCCAAGCGATTTCAAGTACGCGGTGTTTCATCAGCCAAATGGCAAATTCCCTACTAATGCAGCCAAACAGCTCGGCTTCAGCGAGAACCAGATAAAGCCGGGACTTTTGACGCCAATCATAGGCAACACCTACTCGGGCTCGTCAATGCTCGGCCTTGCCGCAACGCTTGACGTGGCAAAGGCGGGAGACATGATACTTGTCACAAGCTTCGGTTCAGGCGCCGGCAGCGATTCCTTTGCAATAGAAGTCACCGAGAACACAGACGGCAAGAGGAAACGAATTGTGCCAGTGAGTGCGCTTATAGAAAAAGACAGGAAGTATATAGATTATTCCACGTACCTCAAGAATCGTGGATCTATCATGAAAACGTGATGTATGTGCGCGAAGTTGCTGTTATAGGTGTGGGGCTCTCCAGGTTCGGGGAGAGATGGGACGCAGGCCTCAAGGAGCTCATGGCTGAGGCTGGACTCCACGCTATAGAGGACGCAAAGATAACCAGCGATGACGTCGAAATGATATATGGCGGCACGATGGCCTCTGGCAGCTTCACGGGCCAGGAGCATGTCGCGGCTCTCATGTCCGACCAGCTGGGCTTCAAGAACGTGCCCGCTGTGAGGATCGAGAACGCCTGCGCAAGCGGCGGCAGCGCACTGAGGCTCGGCTACATAGCCGTTGCAAGCGGGATACACGATATAGTGGTTGTAGGGGGCGTTGAGAAGATGACCGATGTCACTTCATCGGAGGCTACCAGCGCGCTCGGAGGCGCCGGAGATCAGGAATGGGAGCTCTTCCAGGGCATAACCTTTCCCGGCCTTTACGCTATGATGGCGAGGAGGCACATGCACGATTACGGCACAACGGAGGAACAGCTTGCAAGCGTCGCTGTCAAGAACCACGACAACGCATTCAAGAACAAGTACGCCCAGTTCCACAAGAAACTGACAATAGACGAGGTCATAAACTCAAAGATGGTTGCGGATCCGCTGAAGCTGCTTGATTGCTCCCCAATCTCGGATGGGGCAGCTGCACTTGTGCTTGCGCCGCTGGAGACTGCAAGGAAGTACAACGATACGCCGATAAAGATACTCGCAAGCGAGCAGGCCAGCGATACGCTGAGGCTCGCTGAAAGGGATTCGCTTACAGGAATAAAAGCGACTTCTATTGCTGCACAGAAGGCATACAAGCACGCTAAGGTCTCTGCAAATGACATAGACCTTGCGGAGGTCCACGACTGCTTCACTATAGCCGAGATAATGGCGATGGAGGACCTCGGCTTCTACAAGAAGGGCGAAGCCGGGAAGGCTGTTGCCGACGGGGAGACCACTCTCCAGAGCAAGCTCGCTATAAACACTAGCGGCGGTCTTAAGGGCTGCGGCCACCCCGTGGGCGCCACAGGTGTAAAGCAGGCGGTTGAAGTCGTCTGGCAACTGCGAGGCCAGGCAGAGGGTAGGCAGGTAAAGGATGCCGAGATAGGCCTGACCCATAACGTGGGAGGCAGCGGCGCCACTGCTGTTGTGCACATATTCGGGAGATCCAACTGATGATTTTATGGAAAAACCATCTGCATCTTTGTGGAGGAAGATAAAGGCAAGGTATAACCTCATAGGCAATGAGTGCAAGAACTGCGGGACCAGGTACTTCCCCCCACGGATAGTATGCAGGAAATGCGGCAGAAAGTCAAAGATGAGCGATTTCAAGTTCAATGGGGACGGAGAGATAGTGTCCTTCACGAAGATAAGCGTACCACCGGACACCTTCAAGGACGAGGCTCCATACTTCGTTGGCGTGGTGAAACTTGCTGAAGGGCCGCAGGTAGAGGGCCACATAATCGACAATGGGGGCAAGATAGCCATAGGCACCAAAGTGAGGGCCGCATTCAGGAAGATGTACGTGGACGGTGACGAAGGTCTAATCTACTACCATTATAAATTCGAGCCAGTGTAACGGACAATTACCCGTTCCTAAGCTTTATTATGCAGCGCTTTACCTTTTTGTTGCCCTTCCCGTAATAGAAATGGGCGTCGAACTTCCTTCCGTCAAGCATCATCGGCATCCATACCTTGTCGTCATCCCACATCTTTTCGTACGGCAGACCGTTTGTCTTGAACCACATCACCTTGCCTTCTTCGGTGGACCTAAGCTTACCGCTGAACTTCCTCGTTGAGAAAAGATAGCCTAGGACAGCAAGTTTTTTCGACCCGCCCATATGGAAACGGAGCCTGCCGTGGAAGAACGGGTCTCTCATCTCCAGTCCCGTCTCCTCAAAGACCTCCCTTATTGCGCATTGCTTGGGCGTTTCGCCAGGATCTAGCTTCCCTCCAGGGCCATTCCACTTGCCCTTGCTTATGCCCCTGGTTGCCAGCTTCAGCACGAGTCTGTCGCCGCTGATTATGTGGCACAATGTGGCTCTAAGCACCAAGTCCATCCAACCTCAACAACATTCTCAATCCTTTTGCATCTGAAAAGTATTTATTCGAGCACGCCTTCCTTATCCTGTTCATTATCGCGAGCCCGACGCCCTCTTCCTCAAAGCCCTCTATTATCGCAAAATCAAGCCCCTTTGAATCCAAAGCAATCAATGCGCTGAATAGATTGTGTGCTATCTCTTCCTTTCTGCTTGCCTTTCCAAGCCTTATGACGCTTTCTGCACATCCATTCATGATTTTGCAAGATCCATCGGATCCTATGAAAGCAAATCTCTGCTTTATGCCGTTTGTTATTTCATGCAGCTTATCGATTTTTCCGGTGAATAGGAAGAGCGGTGTGTCCGGTGAATAATGCCTGTATTTCATCCCAGGGCTTATTGCAGTAGGAGCCGTTCTCGTGCCTCTGGCTATCACAGTTATCTTGGGTCTTCTGCCAAATGCCGACGTTATCTTCTCAGCAGAGAATGCGCCAGGCCTCAACAGGGCAAATGTGCGCAGGTCTAATATGGTGGATTCTATGCCGTTCTTTGCCGGCCCTGCGTCAAGTACGATATCTACTTTGCCATCAAAATACTTCATTGCGTGCGCTGCAGTTGTAGAGGAAGGTTTTTTTGATATGTTTGCGCTCGGCGCCGCTATCGGAGTGCCGCTCGCTTTTATCAGTGCTAGGGCCACTTTATTGTCAGGCATCCTTATGGCGAGCTCCTTTCTGCCGCGAAGATCTCTTGCCTTGACCACAAAAGAGATTGGGCCGGGCCACAGTTTTCTTACTATCTTCCGATATCTCTCCGGGAATACGCCAAGCCTTGATGCCATCTCCATGTCAGAAACGTGTATCATCAATGGATTGTCGGAGGGCCTGCCCTTTACCTTGTATATCTTTTTGACCGCCTTCTCATTCAGCGCATCCGCGCCTATGCCATAGACCGTCTCTGTGGGAAATACGACCAGGCCTCCCCTCTTTATGACTTCTGCCGCAATGAGTATCCTTTTCCTTTCTGGCCTGCCTGGATTTATCTTTAGCAGTTTAGTGCGCATTCGATACCACGGCAATCATCCGAATAGGTTCTCGGCTACGGCATTTGCTGCTATCTCTGCCGGGTTCACTATTATTGCCTTGCCCTTCGATATATGCTGCATGTGTTTGGCGGCTTCCATTGTGGGGGAAACTACTATTATCTTTGCCTTTGGCGCCATCTCCATGGCCACTATAAGGGCGTACACCGTTTTGGAATTGTCACGGAGGTCTATGACTATAGCGCGTGCCTTCTCCACCCCGAAATTCCGCATCTCTTTCTCCGATGTGTAATCACCAGCAAAAGCACGCAGCCCATCGCTCCTCAAGTCGTCGACGTAATCCTTCACCGAACTGATTATAAGGTATCGCTGATTTTCCTCTTTTAACTTGCGCGCAAGATATTGGTTGGTAATGTTTGTACCTATCAATACGGTGTGCTTGTTCAAAACTCCCTTCTCGAGTAAAGGCACCCTTGTTCTCAAATTTTCCACTCTTCTACTCACGAACTCACCAGATAATGTAACAACAGCACCAAGGAAGACGCCTATCCCGATAACTATCAGCGAAATTGCAAACAGCCTGGCCTCAGTAGTTACAGGGTAGATGTCTCCGTATCCTACAGTTGAAATCGTTGCAACAGTGAAATACAATGCCTCTGTGGGGTTAACTATCGGCTCATTGAATCCGCCATGGCTGCCTAGTATATACGTGCCAGTAACTCCATACGAAAGTACTAGTACCAAAGCAGTAAAATAAGCTAAGGTTTCGGTCTTGAGGCTCATTTTATTCAAGTGCTATATCGACTTAAAACTATATAAAGAATTGCAATCCTCAGCGCCTTTTGCGGCGGACCTTCTCCCTAAACCTCATGACTGGGGACCAGAACGAAGCCGTGTATTTAGTAAATTTGTTCAAGCGCTCGGTTACAGGGCGTTCAGAAAGGTCCCCTAAAAAACCGTTTATCCTATCAATCTCCGCGGCGGTGAGCTTTATCTCCGATGCTCCTGCGTTCTCCCGCATATGCTCTACATTTGCCGCCTTTGGTATCGTAACCACGTCAGCCTTCGATATCACCCACGCAAGCGCGACTTGCGCCGCGCTCTTCCTGCGTTTTTTCCCTATCTCCAGTAGCACCTGCAGGAGACCATTGTTTCTAGGCTCGAAAAGAAGGCCTCGCGCCAACGGGCTGTACGCAATGACTGTCATCTTGTTCTTCCTGCAGTAGCCGAGGACCTCATCCTCTATGTCCCTGACAAGCAGGCTGTACTCCAGCTGGTTTGAGACTATTTCATGCGTCTTGAGCGCTGCCATCGCGTCCTCCATCTCTTCCACAGAGAAATTGCTGATCCCGATGTGCCTTATCTTCCCCTCTTCTACAAGCTCCTCCATGGCTTTCATCGTCTCTGCTATAGGTATCCTGCTGTTGGGCCAGTGAAGCTGGTATAAGTCAATGCGCTTGACGCCAAGCTCCTTCAAGCTCCTTCCGCATGCATTTTTCACGTCCTTGTAATGGAAATGGTCCGGAGAGACCTTCGTTGCAATGAATATGCCCTTCTCGCCGTGTACAGCCTCGCCCACCATGTCTTCAGTTCCGTACATCTCGGCAGTATCCACAAACTTCATTCCGAGCCCGAATCCCTCCTTTATCGCAGGCACAACATCGGCGTTTGCCGTCCTCAGCTTCCATGTGCCTATGCCTATTGCCGGTATCTTCTCCCCAGTGCTGCCAAGCTCTTTGTATTGCATGATTGAATTGCCAAATTAATCTATATTAAGTCATCCCGCACCCCTTACTTAAGAGAGGACATGGATTACGAAAAGGACTTTTCAGATGGCTATTTCACGCACAGCGTTGGGAAGCTGCATTTCAGGCACCATGCCGGCAATGGCAAGGCGATAGTATTTGTCCATGGCTTGGGGGGAAATGCAAGGACCTGGAGGAAACTCTGCACACATCTCGATGGCAATCTGGATCTCTATCTGATAGACCTCTTAGGCCATGGCAAATCCGATGCTCCGGATGTTGATTATACTGTGAAACTGAACACGGAGATAGTAAACGGGATGATAAAAAGCTGGGGCCTGTCAAGATGCCTGATATTCGGGCACTCCTATGGCGGATGGATTGCTGCAAGATGCGCGATGTCAAACCGTGCCGTAAAGGCACTGGTGCTTGAGGATTCCGCTGGACTAGAGGAGTTTGCGTCTGACCGGAGCGACGCAAACCCGGAGTACAGGGAAGAACAGATTCGGCGCGCCATAGAGATAAACCCCCGCCCCCATGTGCTCAAGAGCATGGTCCACTCGGACAATGCCGCGTATTTCCTAAATGAGGCAAACCTGGCCGAACTCGCCGTACCATCAATGATAATCTGGGGCAGCAAGGACGAGATAGTTGACATAAGATACGCGAAGGTCTTCAAGCGCTACATCAGGGATAGCAGGCTTGAGGTTCTCCATGGATCCGGCCATGTGCCGCATTACACCGATCCGGAAAAGGTGGCAGAGCTCCTCGGCGATTTCATGAGATCCTTATGATCATGGCATCATCGCGTTTATGCATATGAATCCATATGTGCCTGTGTTCTCATAATGCCTAGTGCCTATGAGCTCCTGCTTCTCCACCTGCCTTACGGCATTATAGTTGCTCAGCATGTAGTACTCAGTGTTCTTTATCTGGAAGGTGCTTAGCAGCACGTCAAGAGCCTTGTCGTCATAAACCCGCTCATAAGGCCTCCCGTCCTTTGTTATCAGGTCAGAAATCCCGTACTTTGAGGCAAAAAGCAGCTGGCCGCCAGGATTTATTATCTCCTTCACCTTTGTCATGGCCTTGACATCCGCCTGTTTGTCCAGCGGCTCATCCCTCTTGTAGTACTGCAGCCCGAAATGCTCCACGGCATTCATGACTATTATCACATCAAACCTATCCTTTCCGAAATCATGCGCGCCGAAATCGTCCTTTATTAACTTGAGGTTGTTGTGTGAAAAGCCGTAGTCGAGGTAATCAATGCCATAAACGTTGTACTTGAGCGCTGCCAGCTGGAGCGCCAGCAGGCTTTCCGAGCACCCTATCTCGAGCACCTTTGCGGGAGGCTGCCGTATGTATCTGAAGACGAACGGTATCTGCAGCAGCTTTTCATCCATCCTGCCTTCCGCGAAGCCGAGGCTAGGCTTGCCGTTGCCATTCTTGGTCAAGGAATCCAATAGACCCATAGGATCACTTAAGCCGTATTGATATAACCAAGTTATAAACAAATAGAATTATAAAAACTGCTTTATGCGGCCTGAACACTTATTTTCCTGCCCTTCTGTGCGGCCCGTAAAGCCCAAGCTTGCTCGAAGATGCAATAAAGCCGCCGTTTTCGGCAATTTTTACCGTCTCAAAGGCATCTGCTCTGTTGATCGGCCTTCCATCATCGGTCTCTGCGCGGCTCAGCCACAAGTATTCGTACACGTCCAAAATGGGCATGTCGTAAGCCATGTGTATGTAGGCAACAACATCGAGCATGTTCAGGTAATCCATTTTAACCCCTCGGGCCGCCAGCGTTATCGGCACCGCCTCAGCATCGCAGCCTCCGCGCAGCGGCGCAATAAAACTCCCTCCCCTCGCCGCGTATTCAAAGAGGGCATTGTTATTATCAAGTTCTATCTCACTTGCAATGCGTACCGGCTGCAACTCGATGGCCCTAAGTAAAGCCCTGCCACGCCCTGCCCTGGTGTGATCCACGAAAATACCCCTTACCATTATCGGAAGATTTGTTGCCTTGCCGTCAGCAGTTAGAATGGCTGTTATATCATACCTGGGCAGGAGCCCGGATGCCCTTGCGATAAAGCCCCTGCAAATGCCTGCAGATTCCGACACCACCAGAAGATTAAGGCCCGCATGCAGGATGGATGCTATGTAATCCTCCATCTTGCCGCCTATCCCCCAGTCTTGCAACGGTGCCACAGATGCAGTTCTGCCTGTTTCAACGTCAAATCTGCTCCTGATTGCACCAAGAACGCCTTCCATAATAGTAAATTATGTATACTAAAATATATAAACATATACTTATATACAATAATTGGCAAGCTTTTTATATATTAACTGCATATTACTATATGTAAAAGAATTTATCAGCATAAAACCTAGTATATGATTATAAAAGCTAATTGACAAGTGTAATCATGGGGGTACAAAACATGCCTAGAAAGGAAAAAGACAACGACGAAATATGGCTAATCAGGAAGATACTCAGCAAGCCGAACTATGCGGTTCTAAAGCTACTTATGGTAAAGTCGCCAAGGACAACAAGGGAACTATACACGATATTGGGCAAGCGCTTCACAAGGAAGACGCTGATAATAACGCTCAGGAACCTATCAATGAGCATGAACGTCCTTCAGCCAACGCACATAAGGACTGAGAGGGGCTACGATCTCGGATACAACATAAACCCCAAACTCAAGGAGGTCGTGAAGTCGGTAGAGAAGTTTGAAAGGACGGTGGAGAATGTTACCGACATCAAGTCGCTCTGAAAGCCCAGGAGCAGAATCCGGTTTATTTATACCCAGCCGTGCAAGGCCACTGCCATGAATATAAATATGCATGTGCATTCACTTCTTTTAGGCGCAATGCATGATACTGAACAAGCCATACCAGATCAGTAGTATAAAGAAGACCACTAAGGACGTCACCTCGTTCACGTTCAAGGCGCAGGATGGCACAAGCATCGATTTCACGCCTGGGATGTTCGCGATGCTCACTCACGTGGATCCTGCCACTGGTGCGAAGATAGCAAGGGCTTTTTCTATAGCAAACGCGCCGCCATCAGACTGCCT
>JAGWHJ010000033.1 GCA_028866835.1 Microcaldota archaeon
TGTCTATACATATTAGATAAAAAACTAAATAAACATTTAGCAATAAAATGTCAGCTTATCTATACGAGCCGATGGCTAAACTGGCTGAAACAGACTGGCGGGCTTAATATGAAGCCGGGAGATCTCTCGGGCTTTGAGCTTTGACGCCTTTGGCCTTCCAATACGACATTTGGCAACGGATCTTGATGATTTAAATATCAGGGGCGACGCTGTCTTAATCGAGAATTATGGCGGTGTTAGACGGCACAGGGCTGCGCGGGAATGGCATGAGATTCAAGGCCGACCCGACGAAAACCCCTACGGAGATAGGGCTCGCCCTGGCCGGGGAACTACGGCAGGCGTTTTCTAACCATGACGCCGGAATGTTCCGGATCATGACGCCGATACTGAACGCGCAGAGCAGGCCCGCGCGCATCTTTCCCGCGGAGGAGACCGTGACGGCAACCATCAATCCATTCGAAGTGCTCCTGTCGGAGCCGCCAAGGCCTTCCAGCCTCGAGTGGATGGCAGGCCGATCGAAGGCCGGGCTCGAGGCGCTGGTTAGGGACAGGCCGATTGACGTTTCAGGGCATCGCCTCGCAGGCAGCAACGGCTCCATATACATGATAGCTGGGTTCGGTTTCCTGGACGGAGGAAACCACCGCACGCTCTTTTCATGCATGCAGGGCATTGAGGGCATACCTGCGAATGTCTTTACCCACGCATTAGATGACAGGCCCAGGCAATTCATTGTAGGAGACACGCGTGCCATCCTGGAAGTACTTTCAAAGGAATCGGTATGGTACGATGAACATAGCATGCTGCAACATGCAAGGAACGGCCATACCAACTCGGTATGGTCGGTATCGCCAGTGTCTTCGCAATGGGACGTGGTGACCCATATGCCGGCGGACAGGGACTTTGCGGAGACGGTTGCAGATCTCCTGGTGTTGCGCGGCGCAACGGCAGTGTTCATCGCAGATTAATCCTCTTGGGCAACTCCTTGGAAGCTTTGGGAAAGGCAACTTCTGATAGATTGAAGGTCGGGATGGCTTATACCAGATGCCCCTTCAGGCCAAGATAGTTAAACTTAAATATGAGGTTTTGGATAAAATTATATGATGATATGGTAGTTGCAACAAGGAGGCAAAGATTAAAATTTACCGAATTTGCAGTAGCGGATAAGACGGTAGTTGGCATAGTTCCTATCAGAGCAATGCTCTCAGACCATCTTACAGCTATGAGGCTGCTCGGTGAAAACGGATATGCGCCATTAACATCCCAACAGGCATTTACCCTAATAAGAGGAGACTTAGAAGAACTGCTAAAAGGGTATGGCGATTTCTGGCTTGCAGGAAAGGGCATCGACGTGGCGGAAGGAATTCATATAACTGATTCTAAAGGCGAACTGAGGGAGCATACAGGCTCATTGTTCGAAAATACCGGCAGCCAGGTCTATGTCAGACCGGGGACTGAGCCATTAAAGCTCTTAGTGCGCGAGGGTGCTTATACATTTGGCGGGGCCGGTTTTTTTGGAAGGTTCGTCCTCTACGCGAATCATGGACCAGGCACGCTCACCGGTGCACTAGTTGGAATAAAGGAGGTCCAGGCTTATCCCAAGGGCATCAGAGACCCTGACCTGAATCTGATAGCCCTCAGGCGTTCGCAGGATGCGGCTTTGGTTTACGGCTGGTAGACTTCGACCGTCACGACAGCTAGCTGCTTTTTGCTCATCATCTTTGCATGCACTACTTGGGTGCGATTGGATTGCCGCTGTATTTGCGTGGCAGGAATAAGGAGTACACTCCGACCGCTGTAAGGATGATTCCGATTACCAGCATAGCCAGGCTCTCTATCGATATGCCCGTGGCCAGTACGGCCTCTGCAGGAGAAGAAGGATTGTAGTGAACAGCGACGTTTGATCCTTGCGGATATTGCGATACTATGCTGCTCACCGAACCATACGAGCCGACACTTCCTTGGACTAGATCAAGCGATACCAAATGGCCGGCATATCTTACCCCTTGGACAGAATAATTGTATGTTATGTTTGGCGCATACGTTGGACTGCAAGTGGCGCGGCAATACTGCCCGATCGAGATCGAGGAATGGGTTACCACTCCCTGTGCGGTGGGCCAATTCATTGACTGATAGCCCAGGTACGTGCCGATGAAGCCTGGTACGATAAGGACCACGCCCATCAGCACCAATATCGATTTAAGGAGAGTTAAGATTTCCATTTTACCGGATCCATGATTGATTTTTATCAAATATTACAGTCACTGCTTGAACTTTGTGCTCAATGGCGTGGACATTATTATGTCCTTAACGCTGTCTAGAATTGACTGGTCTACCACAAACATACAAGTGTCTATTACATCAAAAAGCCCTGCATCGAAGACCACGTGGTATTTTGTCTTGGTTGCTTCTGTCTGCATGCCAAACAAGGAGATTTTCTCAAATTTCACTTCCTTTATCTTAGAGTAATTGACTTTTATGTCAGCCTTTTCCATGTCATCGTTGCTTTCATTAACATTGCCATTTGAGACGAGTTCGTTGCCTGAGGCTTTGGACTTGATGTCTTCCCAGTCATAGCTGCTGTACGGTTCCGTCTTAAGCAACCCCAATAATTGGGTTTTAGTGAAAACGACCCTATAGATCCGGGTGAATATCATTCTTCCAGGGCCTGAAACTGGCAATAGTGCATAAAAAGAGCCAACAGCCTGGTTTCCGTCATAATCAGTCATGGTGGCACACCAATATTATTAGCAGATCATTTCTGTGGCGTGTCTGCTTTTTTGGATCTGGTAATGCCCATGTATAGCAGTACAATTCCGACAAGGGTGGTTAGAACTCCATTAAGGAGATTTGCGGATTTGGTGAAGAGGATAAGAGCTATGCCAACAATAATCGCTAATACACCCAATACAATAAACACTGTTGATCTTGCCATATTCGACCATTATCCCTATCCAATGAAGAATTAAAAGGCTTTGCAAGGATGTATCCGTCAGAGCTGCCGCTCCTGCCAGCCTTCTAAGTCGCATTCAAGGCCACGTTCTTAGTCTTAAGATTTCGCTTCGGAACCGATTCCTATCTAATTATTGTCCTATCCGTGCGTTTCCGTCTGATTGTCACCCAAGAAACTTGCCGAAGCATGGGGACTACTGAAGGTCCTTGGGCTTCTTGTGCCTGCCGAAGAGCTTCGCGGCGTAGTTGGAGAGCTTTGTTTATAATACCTGGCCAGGCGAACTTGGTAATCAACTACCAAAAGATATATATATTTTGGTAATTAAATACCAAATGTGCTGAATAAGGACTTTGTAATAGAGCAGAATCCCTGGTGGAGAGACAAGGAACTAATAAATAGCGACCAGCAGGTTAGCAAGGCTCTTGCTGCTGTGCCACAGAAATCTTACTCTTTTGAAGATGATAACTTACTAATACTTGGGCCTAGGCAGGTTGGAAAGACTACTTTCATGAAATTGTGCATACGCGATCTGCTTTTGAATAAGAAGGTAAGCCCAAGAAACGTAATGTATTTCTCGTCTGACTCACTCTCCTCAAAAGACGATATACTATCTCTCGCTTCTTATTTCGATGAGATTGCAGACAAGAAAGAGACATGCTACCTGTTCTTGGACGAGATTAGCTTTGTGAAGGACTGGAATGTCGCGATATTGGCATTATTTAATTCGGGATACCTAAATGGCAAAAGGATATACCTCACCGGATCGTCCTCTATTTCACTGCAGAAAGAGACGCTGCCAGGCCGCAACATAAAGAAAAAATTCTTCTATCCGATGAACCTATCAGAATACGTAAGTTTATTTTACAGCACCAAACTGCAACCGAAACCTGCTAGCATTTTGCAAAAAGACAGATTTTACGATAATGCACTTGAGGTCCTTCCACACGTAAAAGAACTGAACAGGTATCTTGATGTTTATCTCAGATATACTGGAGGGTACCTTACAACATCATATGCGTACAACAAATCAAAGGCGGATCCCTTTGATAACTATTATGAAATCTACAAGGATGCCATAATCAGCGACATAGCAAAGGCAGAGAAAAGCCAACAGATATTCAAGGAAACGATTTATGGCATACTAATATCGTACGGATCTGCAGTTTCCGCGAATTCGATATCCAAAAAGACATCGATAGGATCCCATAAGACCGTAGAGGAATATCTTGAGATCGCGGATAAGCTATTTGCCCTGAGGACATTCTATAAATTTGCAAACGGAAGAGTGATGTATAGAAGCAACAAGAAAAGCTATTTCATAGATCCATTCATTTACAGGGTGATGAAGTACTATGCAACGGGTTCGAGGGAGCTTAAGCCGCAAGAAGTTCCGGCTTTAGCGGAAGGCGCCATAGGCATAGCGCTTGCAAGGAAATACGGAGATATTTATTATATGATAAATGATAACAGCAAGGAAACTGACTTCCTTTACGGAGACTTTGGAATAGAGGTGAAATACGGACCTGGGAAATTCAGCGATCTTAATAGCAGTTCTGGATACCTTTTGACGATGGATAATGAAGTTAAGAAAGAAGGCAACAAGATCAAGATGCCAATATCTGTCTTTTTGTACTTGTTAGGATAGCTGCGTTTAATTTGCTGCCCCATTCATCATTTCCCATCTGATTGCCACACAAGAAACTTTGCCTGTGCCCTGGGACTACTGGAGGTCCTTGGGCTTCCTGTGCCTGCCGAAGAGCTTCGCGGCGTAGTTGGAGAGCAGCGGCACCTGGACAACAAGTGAAATGAACACCACGCCCAGCACCATAGCGGTGAGTATGGACATCTCGGAGCCTGAGAGCGTGCCCGAGGCTGCGAGGGTGGCGAGAAGCGCTATGGAGAGGGCGCCGCGGACGCCTCCGAGGAACGCGATGTTGCCCCAGCTGAAAGGCATCTTTGCACCGAGGCGGTTGAACACGGCGAATGTCGGGTACACGGTCACAGCGCGCGCGATGACGGTGGAGGCGTAGGCCACCAGTATTATGCCCGCTGCCTGGTAGAAGAGCGTAAGGTTGGTCTCGAACCCTATCAGCAGGAATGCTACGGCGTTGCCGACGAATGCGGCGATCTCCCAGAAGGAGACTATGGAGCCCCTCACCCTCTTCGAGACGGCGGTGTTCAGGGTGCTGTTCCCGAAGTAGAGGCCGACTATCGCGACCGCTATCAGCCCCGATGCGCCGAGGGCGGTCGCCATCACGTAGGAGCCGTAGACCGCTGCTATGGTGAGCGTCGTCTCGGCGAGCTTGTCGTCGACCCTAGCGTGGATCATCCTTGACAGCAATGCCACCACCATGCCTATGACCGCGCCGCCGAAGAAGCTGTAGACGAAGTACTCCACGCCGCCGAAGAGCGTCGTGCGCTGCACGCCCGCGTACGACACGAGTATGGTGAAAAGCACTATGGCCGTCGCATCGTTGAACGCGGCCTCCATGTCTACGAGGGTCGCGAGCCTGTGCGGCACGTTGACCTGCTTGAAGGTCTGCAGCACCGTTATGGTATCGGTAGGGGAGATTATGGCTGCGAAGATGAACGCGGTGAAGATGCTCACGTCCTCGAACTGCCATATGAGGAAGCCGGCGACGGCGGTGGAAAGCAGAACACCGATGGTGGCGAGCACGATCGAGGGCTTTATGACGGCGCTCAGCTCCCTCTTCTTTATGTGCATCATCGCCTCGAAGAGCAGGGGAGGCACTATCAGGCCCACGAAAAGCCCCGAGCCCACCAGCTGCCCGTAGATGGAACGTATCCACTGGACAGAGAGCTGCAGAACGTCCAGGAGAGGATTGGAGAACAGGACTATCGTGGACAGCGCGGTTATCGCGATGCCCAGGAAGACGAACACGAGCGTGTACGGTATCCTGAACCGCAGCGCAATAAGCTGCGCCGCTACCATTAGGATTGCGAAGAATGTAAGCGCTATCTCTATTGTTGCATCAATCATCTTGCCGTGCTACCTCTTTGACCATGGAGCAGTGCTGCGCCCCTTCAGATCCGAATACATTCTCCGCCTGAATCTATTTAATGATTGTCCTGCCCCTGCGGCTGCGCGTTCCATGCGCGGCTTGGGCCTTCGCAGGCAAGGCGCTCATTTCAGGCGGGTTTCAGGGAGGAACTGCAGGCATACGGTGCCTTTGCAGTACCTGTTTATGGCGCTCACGTTCTTCCTATCGTCGTCTATCATTATGTCTATCCCATACCTGTCGCAAAGCCTTACCTTGTTCATCGGTATCGGCTCCGGCGCAAGCTCGAGCTTCTCGTACGGGATCTTCCACTGCCTCAGCTTCGCTGTCTTGTATTTGTACGCCTCGGCGAAGCTCATTGCGGTCTTCCTCTCGTAGGAGGAGATGACGTATATCTTGTTCCTCTTCCCGAGAAGGCGTGCCGCCCTGCTGAAGAAGCGAGGATCTACGGTGATGGTATTGTCGTAGTCGAGTCCTATTCTCACGTGTACCGCCAGAATTGGCAATGAAAAAGTATATTACTGCTGTGGTGGGCTTCTGTGTACGCTGACGGAAGCCGCGAATGCGCTAAACGTCCTTTATCTGCGGTGCTATCTTGGCCCTGGTCTCCGCGCCACGTGGCAGGTTATGCGCCGCGGCAGCATGCTCCTCGGCCTTTGCCAGAACTTCCTCGCTGGTCTGCCCTTCCGCCCTAAACTCGCAAGCCATCCCGATGCTTTTGCATTCGAATCTCTTCATTCAATCACACTCTGGAGGGTGCGGTTGATTAATATATTGTTTCTCGATCTGGGACAGAATTAGCGCCTACACGCTGGCTGCATTGGCGATCATCAGGTCGCGCAGCCTCAGCAGCGCCTGGTGCACCTGGCCGTCGGAGTAGAACCTTTCTATCATCTTGTAGCTGATGTACACGCCGCTTATGGATGAGAACATGACAAGCATGTAGACCATTCCGCGGCTGCTCGTGCCGACGAGCTGCATTATGAGAAGTATTGTCACCTTCTGGTCCAGGCTGAGCGATGGTTTCCTGCCGCGCCTTCCTCCACCCGATGGAAGCCTGGCCGCCTGCAGTATGGTGGGCCTCAGCTTTCTTATGGCGGTCTTTATGCTGTGCGCCCTCCTCTGCACGTACGTCCTCCAGTTCACTCCGCCGTGCCTCGCGTTATCCGCAAGGTGGCGCTCCTTTATGTAGCCGCCTATCTCCTCGAGAAGTCCGCGCGTGTCATTGTCTTCACGGTACATGTTTGCAATATGCAGGAAAATTATAAATTATTTTCGCAGGTTTCCGTTACATTGGCGATGGGTTTCAGGCCTTTGGGGCCTCAGGAGTGGCCGTGATCGCGGGGCAAGGCAGGCACTAGCTGCTGAGAGGAATTTACAGCAGCTGCTCCTTCAGGCTTATCTTGTCCCTCTCCCTCTTCGCGGTATAGAAAATAAGCGCGTAGACGGCAGGAACGAGGAGCACGCCCGTGATTATGTAAAGCGGTGCAGAGGCAGCGCCGGCAAATGCGGCAAGGTAGAGAAGCGACGCCGCTATCTGCGGAGCAACCAGCAATGGTATTGCCGGCAGCGAGATCCTCTGGCTCCTTATCACTTCGCCATTCAGGAGCAGGCCTGCGAATGCGCCGAATGCGGTGGCCAATGCAAGCAACGGCGATATGCCTATCATGCTGACGGCGAATGCGCCGGGCACAACGAGGTCGCCTGCGCCCAGCAGCTGAAGATCAGCGGCCTTGCCCGTTTTATTTTTCCTGGTTTTGGGCGGGCGCAGCCTCCTCTCCGCGATTATCTTTCTGATGTCGTTTATTCCCATGGCGGTTATGAACATCTGCGGTATCCTTTCGTTCTTGTCGAACATGGCTACAACAAGGAACTGCATGTGCTTCGTGATGAAGACGGCGACGTAATCGTAGACTGCTATGAAGGTCACGTAGCTGAGTATGAAACTGAACCCGTATTGCAGCCCTATCAGTACTGCGCTAGTGACTGCTATGAGAACAGCCCAGAAATTGAACCATCTGTACCAGGTCTTATGATAGATGAAAAGCACCAGGAATGCCGAGATGAACCCGATCATCTCCCCGAAAGGCTGGCTTCCCGTCAGAGACGCGAAGATTGGATAGACCAGAAGCACCGGAACGCTGAACAGGACAAGAAAGTAGAAGAGGTATTTGATGAGCGCCTGGCCAAGCCATGGGATGAACCTCAGGAACAGCAGGAAGACGGTAGTGGATATGATGAAATCGACCATCACGACATAGATGTTCCTTGTCGATGCCGATGTCTGCAGCAGGCTTGAACCGAATCCGTATGTCGAGATTATGTAGGTAAGCAGAAGGCCGAGGCCGACGCAGAGCAGGTAGTTCAGCAGGGACAGCTTGAGTATCTTGTTCATGGCGCTTCCTTCAGGGAGATCTGCATCGAAGATATATAAATTAGCCCATGGGTTAAATGTTGCTCATAAATCTAGCTTTATGAGCAAAGTTTTATACAAAATGATGAAATTTAGCCAATTGACTACAAGAAAAAGATAGTATTATAAATGATAAAAACTTTAACGTATACTGTAGTAATAGCATAGTTGGTATTATGAGATTAAGATTAAGACGGGCTACTGATGCAGAGAGAGAAGAGAAGGCTATATGCAAGGGTATATTGACAGGTAATTATGATCTTAGTTTAGTACGCACCTTTACTTCAGAAGAGAAAGCGAAAGTCGACAGAGCTGTGGAACGAGCAATCTGGACGATACACAAAGAATCCTCACTTCTTTACTATTATTGGCCGTATAGCATGTCCTTGCACAAAAGTCTAGAACTATCTGGCATTCTGCGTTACGATGTAGGATTGGTGAATAGGGTAGTCAGGGATATAGTAGATGTCGAACTGCATTCAAAATACATAAAAGAAAAGGGGATGCGTTTAGAAGGCATAGCAAGATTGTGCAAGGATTTTAATATAAAACCTGAAGACCCAAAAGTGGAAGCTGCTGTGCTTGGCGTGATAAAAGTATATTTGCTCCGTAATGATATAGCTATGGTTAGATCGATCTTGCATTACTTTCCAGTTGATAAATACAAGCTTGGCGAAGCGATATTGGAGTGCGAGCCTGGGCTTAGCAAAAGGGATGGTTTTTATGATCCAGTAAAGATTGCAGAGCAACTCGATGTCGCTAAGCCAATGATAGAAAAGATAGCGTTAGCATACCATAACAGATTACTTGGAGAGGGAAACGATGTCGGTGCAGTAATAGCAGGTAGGGATGCTAAAGTCGTAGAGAACGAATCTACTTTAGACGCTTACCAAAGGTTATTGGAAATTAAAGACTATAAAGGAGCGAGAAGGTTAATTTTAGAATCGTCGATTTTGACACCCGAGGATAGAGCAGAGCTTATAGAGAACACAATAAATCTCGAGCGGTCCGTATAAAATCATTGCTTTATAAACTCTGGTTTAACTCCCAACCAATACATAGAACTAATCAAGGCCGCTATGCTATAAGATATCAACTTGCACAGAAACTCATTTTACTCTGGGATACTAAATTCTTATCGTTTAAGCAGACTCAGGCAGACTTTATTAGCAGAAATAATTTTATTAGCAAAGCCCGTGGGTTAGGCTTTTCACTTTAAGTTAATTTTGCACCTAAAGTAACGTAATTGCACCTTAACTGTCTATTCATAAACAAACGGAGGTTTCTTGACTTCGGGGGCTTAAGAACACAAGAGTTCTTTACGTATAAGAAACTGGCCTTTCTTTTTAGAGATCTAGATTTATATCTCACAAATTGTAATATTTACATAAAATTTTTATACCTTGGTCTATAGATTAAAGTACA
>JAGWHJ010000010.1 GCA_028866835.1 Microcaldota archaeon
AAACGACACCGTAAACTTGCTTGAAAGGTACTTTAACAAAAAGCCAATTGTGCAAAAAGAATACAAGAATGGCATTTCAATTATACTCTGTTCCACTATTGCAGTTAAATTCTTTGAACAGAACTTTGGAAGGGGTGCGGCTAACAAATACATAGCAAAATGGGCGATGGAAGAGGCCATTTCAAAGCAAAGGGAGTTAGTTAAGGCCTTCTGGAGGGGAGATGGAAGCTTTATGTATAAGCAATACTCTTGGGGTACCAAGAGAATGTTTAGGATGAATACCATATCAAAATCACTGGCAAAACAGTTGAGAAACCTTCTATTAAGATCCAACATATTCGCCTCTATTAACATTGCTAAAAGGTCAGGAAACAGACATAATATGTATGTAGTTTATGTTGGTGGACAGTACTTACGCGATTTCGCTAATCTAATAGAATTTAGGACGATAATTAGAAGTGGCGCCAATCATTATCAGGAATTACAGTTATTAGACATGATAGGCCAAACAAAAGTTACTGCATATTCTAGAATAGTGGGCAATTATGCGTTTGTGCCGATAAAAGAGATTATGACAGAACCAGTGGAGAAGGTTGATGTTTATAATTTCAGTGTAAAAGAAGACGAAAGCTATGTTGCAGAGGGAGTAACGGTGCATAATTGCACAGCCCCAGTATATGCGAGTAATGCGCTCCATGCTGCAGTGGTAGAGCTCGTCGCGCTCGAAGGAGCCCACATACGCTACGTCACAATACAGAACTGGTCAAAGAACGTTTACAACCTCGTCACGCAGCGCGCGCATGTAGCAAAGAATGGAAGGGTGGAATGGATCGACGCAAATATAGGTAGTTCCATAAATATGAAATATCCGAGTATCTTCCTGCAGGGGGAAGGAGCACAAGGAGAAGTTCTTTCGATTGCAATAGCAGGGGACGGGCAGACGCAGGATTCCGGCGGAAAGATCTACCATCTTGCTCCGAAAACTACTTCAAAGATAATATCAAAGAGCGTTTCGAAGGGCAGCGGTGTAACGACATTCAGAGGGCTTATGCACATAGCGAAGAATGCTGCTGATGTCAAGGCCCACGTTTCGTGCGATGCGCTTCTGCTCGATGAGAACGCAAAGACCAACACGTTCCCTTACAATCAGATAAACAGGAACGACGCAATCATAAGCCATGAGGCAAAGGTCGGAAAGATAAGCGACGATGAGATATTCTACCTTATGTCAAGGGGCATCTCGGAGGATGATGCCATAGCGATGATCGTGCTGGGATTCATTGATGACCTTACAAAGGTGCTGCCTGTTGAGTACTCGCTGGAACTCAAGAGGCTCATAAAGCTCGACACAAGCAAGGGAGTAGGCTGAGCAAAGTGGTTTTTTGCCCGGAAACAAGGAGTTTATAGAAGAGGCTATGCGCTATTACAGGGAGCTTCCGCTAGAGAGCGGGCTATACAAGAAGTACTCCATAGAGATGCCGCTTGACACCCCTGACCCGAAGGGCGCTGATGCTGACATAAACGCGATAGCCGAAGAAATAAGCAGCAGGATGAGGATCAGGTTCGATGCCGTCGTATCATCAAGATCTGCGGTCAGCACGAACCAGGACATCGTGGTAAAGAAGGTAGAGGAACTGGATTCGGCTGCGATAAATGGCAAGCTTTTCAAGAGCAGCGAGGACAAGCTCGCCGCTTTCATAAACTCCAAGGCCAGGCATTTCGTCATAGTGAATGCAAAGTCCGGGGTTGACAAGAAGCTGAACATACTCTTCATCAATGATGGCAACCTGCCCGTGCAGATACTCGTAGACGCTGCCGACAACTCGAGGCTCGAGATCCTCGAATTCTACACATCGGCTTCGAAGGAGAGGAGCGTAGTCGCACCGCTGCATGAGATAAAAACCGGGAAGGGCGCGCATGTCGAAGTCGATATGGTTCACAACGAGAATGACAAGACCTATCTAGTGGGCCTTTGCAAGGCAATAGCGGGAGACCGCTCACGCGTTAAGCTGAACTTCGTTTACAGCGGTGCGGTCGCTACGAAGAGCAGGAACATCCTCGACTCGAACGGGGAGAAGAACGGCGTTGAAGTTAATGAAATTGTGTTCGGTATCAACGACCAGAAGTTCGATGTCAGCACATTCATAGCTAACAAGAAGCCTTTCAGCAGCGCTATGATCAATTCCGGCGCGGTGCTTGACGGCGAAGCCTATTGCGTTATGAAGGGCTTCGCGAAGGTCGAGAACGGCTCGAAGGGCGCCTTCTCGAAGATAACCGAACGTGGCATACTGCTTAGCATGGATTCGCACATCGATGCGCTTCCGGACATGTCTATCGACTACAGCAACGAGGTAAAGGCGACGCACTCGGCAGCGACATCGCCGATAGACCAGGAGGCATTGTTCTACCTGACATCAAGGGGCATACCCGACGAGGCAGCGAGGAAGCTGTTCGTGACCTCATTCCTTGCAAGATACCTGCTTAACATGGACAGCGGCATAGCCAAAGAGCTTGCCATGTCAATCATGCTTGACAAACTGGAGAGGAAGGTGTACGGAGGCAAGACCGAAATGACTACGAAAGGCATATGGATGGTGGCAAACGAGAAGTGATTCCAATGGAACTAGAGATAAAAGACCTGCATGTTGAAACGGAAGGAAAGGAAGTCCTTAAGGGAGTAAGCCTGAAGATAAAGTCGGGGGAACTGCACGTGCTCATGGGCCCGAATGGATCAGGTAAGACAACGCTTGCAAAGACGATAATGGGCCACCCGCAGACCAAGGTCACTGTGGGGGACATGCTTGTCGATGGCAAGAGCATAAAGGAGCTTCCTCCGAACGAGCGTGCCAAGCTCGGCATCTTCCTGCAGTTCCAGAACCCTGTTGAGATAGAGGGCCTCGGCGTGGTGAACTTCCTAAACACCGCGAAGGGCTCGCTTTCTAAGGAAAGGATAGGCTACAAGGACTTCATGAAGGAGATAAAGCAGGGGAGCGAGAGGCTCAAGATACACGAGGAACTGGTTGGGAGATCGCTCAATTACGGCTTCTCCGGAGGAGAGAAGAAGAAGATGGAGATACTGCAGATGGCGATACTGAAGCCGAAGTTCGTGATACTCGACGAGCCTGATTCAGGGCTCGATATTGACGCTGTCAAGGTAGTTGCTGAGAACGTGGACGACTTCAGGAAGAAGAATGACGCAGGCGTCCTCCTCATAACGCACTACAGCCGCATACTCCAGTATATGGAGCCCCAGTTCATACATGTTATCTCTGAGGGCAAGATCATCAGAGAAGGAGGAAAGCAGCTCATAGAGGAGATAGAGCGCGAGGGATACAGGCTCGGCCAAAAAGGGTGAAACAATCTTCGATACCGACAGGATAAGGAACGACTTCCCGATACTCGGCATAAAGGTAAATGGAAAGCCGTTTGTCTATCTTGACAGCGCTGCAACCTCGCAGAAGCCCCTCAGCGTCATAAAGGCGGTTGACAGCTATTACAGGACATACAACTCGAACATCCACCGAGGCCTTTACAGCACGTCAGTGAAGGCCACGGATGAGTATGTGCGTTCGAAGGAGCTTGCGGCAAAGCTCGTGAATGCTGGCTCCTACAGGAACGTCATATACTGCAGGAACACCACCGATGCGATAAACATCGTCGCTCTCTCCTGGGGGGAAGCGAACATAAGGAAAGGCGACCACATACTCATAACGGACATGGAGCACCATAGCAACATCGTTCCGTGGCTCATGCTCGCTAAGAGGAAGGGCGCTGTGCTCGATCACGTTCAGCTCAAGGGCAAGGAGAGCATAGACATGGAGGACCTCAGGAAGAAGCTTGAGCTGAAGCCGAAGATCTTCGCGTTCTGCCACGTCTCGAACGTCCTCGGCTCGATAAACGATGCCAAAGGCTTGACAAAGCTCGCCCATGAGGCCGGTGCAAAGGTGCTTGTGGATGCGGCGCAGTCAGTGCCGCACATGCCTGTCGATTTCAAGGACATCGGCTGCGATTTCTTGGCCTTCTCGCCGCACAAGATGCTCGGGCCTGCAGGGCTGGGGGTTTTGTGCGCGGGCGAGGAGCTGCTCGACGGGATAACCCCTGCCATAGTGGGCAGCGACATGATAAGGACCGTCACGTTCGATTCCGCCGACTGGAACGAGCTTCCATGGAAATTCGAATCAGGCACGCCGAACATGGAGGGAGGCATAGGCTTCGGAGCCGCAATAGAGTACCTCAATGGAATAGGCATGGAGAAGGTAAGGCAGCACGAGATGGAACTGACATCCTATGCGCTGAAAAGACTGCAGGAACAGGAAGACATTACGATTTACGGCTATGGCGCTAAAAACGTAGCAAAAAGAGGCGGCGTCATATCATTCAATATAAAGGGTGCTCATCCTCACGACGTTGCAAGCATCTTTAACAGCGACGGCATTGCAATAAGGGCCGGGCACCACTGCGCCATGCCCCTGGTCAACCAGGTGCTGTGCGAGACCGCAGTGTCGAGGATGAGCTTCTACATATACAACAAGCCAGAGGAAATCGACAAGGCGATAGAGGCCGTAGGGAAGGTAAGGAAGGTGCTGCGGCTGGCAACATCGCAGTGAGCGGCTGAGGAGTACGATTTACCTTCCGAGCATCATTGCGATTATATCCTCGAAGAAAAAGTGCGCCTTTCTTGATCCGTACACCCTGAGGCCGCTGGACTTCACGTGGGCCAGCAGCGCATTGGTGTCGCTGAGCGAACTGCAGACAAGCAGGAGCCTTGAACCATCTTTCATATGGCCCTCTGCATGGGCCATGAGCCGGATGGAGAGCTCGACCCCCTTCTTCCCGCCGATGAGGTCCACAGGGTTGCTCTTTCCTTCCTCAGCAGGGAGATAAGGCGCGTTGAACATGATGAGGTCGAAATCACCCTTTACCCCGGCGAAGAGGTCGCTTACAACGAAACGGCAGGAAGCTTTGAGCAGTTTCCTGTTGGCCTCCGCATTGGCCTTTGCTAGCTCTATCGCGCCTGGATTGATGTCGGCAAATGTTACAGACGATACTTTTGGGCTCGTGGCAGCGGAAAGCCCGAGTATGCCGCTGCCTGTGCCGATATCGGCAACTTCCATTTTGCTTGATTTTGAGCGCCCTATATGATCCATTGCCATCTCTGCGGCAAGGAAGGAATCCTCTGCAGGCTCGTACACCCCGTCCTTGGTGGTTATGGAGAGGTCCTTGAAGCCGGGCACATCAGTCCCTTCACATGCCACCGAGTATGTGGACCAACACAAGCGTGCCTACGGCGGGCAGGCCGAAAAGAGCGGTTGCAACCAGTGTCGCCGTGTTTATTGCTATGCCTACATTGAAGAAGTAGTTAAGCGCGAATATCGCGAGAAGGCCCATCAGGCTGTTCGCGATTATGCCGAATATGAACTTCATGAAAACGCTTCCTATCTTGAACAGGATCGCAAGGATAAGGAAGATAGCCGCGATTACGATCAGGATCGATACTATGGAACCTATAGGCACCGCAGTCAGTAACACGTATGGTATCATAAGATGTGATATGAAGACGCAGCTATTTAAACCGATTTGCTTTCCAGGTTAGCCTTTTATATAAGCTCAGCCAAATGCATTACCGTGTGGTGTGCGGGTGGCTCACGGTCTATATGACTGAGGAAGCTCTCCCCACGCAGAGTGTGTACGGCCTAAGGCCGGATTCGGAGCAGAAACGATACCGCTGTGGCATAAAAAGCTGTGACATTACGAGCTTGCCAGTGCGGATGAAACGTGCCGATGCGCACACTGTGAGCGTGCAAGGCTTAAAAGCCGCTTAGTCGAATGCCACTTAAAACAGAAGGGAGGCTACGGCACACCACACAATCGGCTTACCTTCAGATACCGAGAATCCTTCTTATCCAGCCTATCAGGCCGCCTCCGCCGCCCCTGCCAGGGCCTCCGCCAAGCTGCTGCCCTATCGTCCTGCCGCCCTTCGAGGCATATATCCTTGCGACCTCCTTTATCGCGAGTGAGAATGGCGACTTCCTCTGGAGCATGTATGTGGGTATGTGATCCGCTATTCCCAGGGGCACATCCTCAGATTCGGGCACCGTTGCGAGTATCCTGTTCCCGTAGAGCTCCTCTATCTCCCTTATGCTCACCTCGTAGCGCTTGTTCTTGTACCTGTTGACGACCATGTTGTGGTGTATCCCGTACTTGTCGCATAGCTTCGAGAGCCTTATGCTGCTGGTGAAGGAGGATATGTCAGGGGTCGAGACTATCAGCGCCTCGTCGAGGTACTGCGCGGGCTCCATGGCGGAAAGGCCTGGCGCCGTGTCTATTATTATGAACTCGTAGCTCTCCGAAGACGCCCCGTCGATTATGTTGTTTATGGCCGGTACGGATCTCCTGTAATTAGCCGGATGCAGGGTTCCGGGAAGCACGTAGAGCCCCGAAGGGCTGTGAAGCGCAACGGCGTCCTTGAGCTTGACATCGCCGTAAATGACGTCCTGATAGCCCTTGTTGACCTGTTCGAGGCCGAGCGCAAAGCCCACGCTGGGATTTGTGGTATCGGCATCGACAAGCAGGGTCTTGTACGAATATATTGACAGCGCAACGGAGAGGTTCACGGCTATTGTAGTCTTGCCGACACCTCCTTTCTGGGATGAAATCCTAATAACATATGGTTTATCAGCCATTGTAATCTCGCATATCTATAGGCTCTTCTTTATCCTCATCATCCGTTCGACCCTGTCTTCATCATAGGTAGCCGCCTCCTTTTTCTTCCTAAGATATGCTAATACTACAATCGTTAATATTATAAGCATGATGATTGGGAAGTACCACGGGTAAAAGACGGGCGTGGTACTGCCGTTATGGCCATTCACGCCGTTCGGAGGGCCCGTCAAGCCCGGCACTACAACAAGGGGCAGGTCGTAGGTGTAGTTCGCGCCGTTCGTGCTGACGTAAAGGGTCAACCCGAAGGTGCCGCTCTGCGTGCCTGTCCTTATCACGAAGCCCTGCTTCATCTGCTGGTTTGGCAGCACGCTGACGTTCTGCTGCGGATTGACTATCGTTATGCCCTTGGGACCCGAGAGCGTGAACGAGACCTGCTGCGGTGTCTGCGAAGGCCCGGTGTATATTGCAGAGATGTTTATAACCCCCGACGAGTTGGTGCTGAGGGTCGGGGCGGAGGGATTCTCGATCGTCAGTATCTGCGTCCTCGAGAGCGGCGACAGCATCATAAGAAGCCTTGTGGTGTTGGCCAGGGGCAGGTAAGCGCTGGAGTTGCTTATGAAGTACTGTGCGGCGGCTATCTGCTGCGGGAACAACTGCCCTGCCGGCCACAACAGTTGATAGAACCTGCCAATTGAGGTGACATTCTGCGCTATGCCGGTGTACTTCAGCGTTGACGAGTTTACGCCCCTTGGCTTTGGTATTAGAAGCCCGTAAGCTGCATTGTTGATGGTAAGGTTGGTCGGATTGTTTATCTCAAGGGTTGCCTGGACGGTAGAATCGTTTACGAGTATTGCCCTCAGATCGGTCGTGGGAACGGCCGGCGGATTTCCTATGGATACAACAAACTGCTCGGTAAATGACGATGGGCTCCCTCCGATCGGCGTCACGATGATGTTCAGCGGCACGACGTAATCGTTGGCAGGCATGTTCCCGTACTGGTTGAATAGCAGCGTGGAGTAGATTGTAGAGCCCTGCTGCAGGTAGATGGTGTTTGCAGAAAGCTTTACAACCTCGGAAAACTTTTCTGGCACGCTCAGGTTTGCTATCTCCGGCGATGTGCCGGTGTTCTTGAGCGCGATGGAGTATGTCCTGCTCGAACCGGAATAGACAGGCTCAAGTATCGGTATGTCGGATACCTGAAGGTTTGGTATGCCGACCGGCTGGTCTATAAGCTGCGGCAGGTCGTAGAGAGGCATCCTTGCCTGGCTCACATTGTACCTGCCCGTCGCAGCGTTCGTAGAGAAGTTTGTTGGTAGGCTCTGGGCCACGCTGTTGTAGTTGACCTTTGCCACCACATTGAAGGTCCCGTTGGTTACCGTCACGTTCCTTATCGTGACGGTCACATTCTCTGTCTGGCCTGGGGCCAGCGGCTCGATGGGATAGCTCTCGTTCAGGCCAGTAGGCCCGCTTATGAGCAGGTTTATGCTCGCGTTCTCTGCAGCCAGCTGGCCAGTATTGACTATGGTGAACGAGGCGCTCAGCTGGGAGTTTATGTCAAGAGGCTGCTGGGGCAACGACATGCTGGTTATAACAAGGCCGTGCAGCGGGGAGGCCTCCGTGATCAGGCCGTGGAACGGAGTGACTGTCGCGGAGGCGTAGCCCGCAAAAAGGGCTATTGCGACAAGGTATCGCAGCCAGATAGCCGCATGGACTGTGCTAGAGGAGACACCTTCCAATAATGCAAGGCCATCTTCAGCTACTAGCATGCCATCCTTTTCCATAGATTCAATACATTGTGAAAGCTTTTATGTTTTGAGAAAGTCCCATAACAAGGTTATAGCTAGTCTGGCGGCTTCTCGAGCTTCTCCTTTATGCCTTTCAGGCTCTCCAGCCTGTCCTTGCTGAACTTTGCGCGCCTCATCCTCCACCTTACCAGGTATGCGGCTGCCGCTGCAACGATCACTGCGGCGGCCGGGAGCTCGTACTTCGTGTAGTCGGCAGGGTTGAACGAGACCGGCTGCGGCACGGTCGTTGCGTTGTAAGCAGGAGGACTGGTCTGCGATACCACCACGGGCAGGTAGTAGGTAAGGTTCGCGTTATTTGAATTGACGTAGAGTATCAGCGTTGCGGTTCCCGATGACTGACCCGTCTGTATGCCGAACTTGAGGTTCACGAACTGCTCCGGCAGTATGGTTATGTTCTGGGTTGCGTTTGTCAGCTTTATGCTTGGCGGCGCGGTGAGAACGAACGAGACGTTCTGAGGCGACGTGCCCGTGTAAACCGCGGAGACGTTTATGACGCCAGTCGAGTTTACGTATAGCGTAGGGGTGACGGGATTCGCGATTCGCAGCGACTGCGCGAAGTTCGCCGAGGCGGCTGATTCAACCGCAAGCAGGTTCTCCATGCTGTTGAGCAGGTTTATGTTCTGCGCCTTCTGCAGCACGTAATAGGCATAGGTGGAGTGCGAAGGCTGTATGCTGCCGGCATCCCACTGCACGATGTTGTAGCCCTTCTGCGCGGTGACGTTGTAGTTTGCGCCAGGCGTCTTTATCGAGTTGGCGCTGCTCACCACACCGCTGGGCAGATATGTCTGGACTATGAGGTTGTTTATCGGTATGCGCGTTGGGTTGCTGACCTGCACGGTAACGCCTACCTGCGTGGCATTTATCAGGCTCACCTGGCTGTCCATGGTAGGCCTGCCGGCCTGGTTGTACACGGTAACCGTAAGGAACTCCGTCTGGTAGGCGGAAGCGCCGTTAGGCAGCGTGGTCTTGACCTGCAGCGGCACATCGTACGTGCCTGGTGTCTGATTCTCGCCAGCCATGAAATCCAGCGGCACCCCAACATAGGAGCCCGGGGTTATGTAAAGCGCGTTTGTAGGTATTGAAAGGATGTTCGAAGGCGTGCCGCCCGCGACGCTGATGTTTATGCCCTCTGTGACGTTGGCTATGTTCTGCAGGTTTATTATAGACGAGAGCCGCGATGAAAGACCGACCCAGGTGTAGATCGGCACGGAGCTTATGAGTATCTGCGGCGTCGAGCCGATCTTTGGTATGGTGGTCGTTGAGGTCGTCTTTATGGAGGTGCTAGGATGTACCCCCGAAGGTATTGTGGTGGTGGGCGTGACCGTGGACGGGCCGACGTTTATGGTTGATGAGCCAGACCCGAGCTTCTCCTTGGTAGAGGCCGAATCTGTGATGAACACATTATAAGTGAAGGAGTTTGAAGTTGGGGCGACTATGGTGAATGCGAATGCGTTGGTCGTCCCGCTGACCCCCGAATACTGGCCCAGTATCGTGTTCCCGGTTATATTGAAGTATGTCACCGTGTAAGTGCCCGTTCCGCCGCTCCATGATGCGGTGAACGTCTCAGTCTGACCGTTCGTCAGCGAGGAGCTGGATGGCGTGAGCGTGACACCGGAGATGGCTGAATTCGCGCCGTACACAACCGATGCGTTGAGCACATTTGCAGGGGACGAAGAGTCTGTCACAACCAGGTTGACTGTGAACGCCCCTGTGCCCCAGCTTGGCTGCTGGGTGAATGCAAAGGCATTCTGGGAGGATGCAACACTCGCGTAGAGCGCGTTTGCGACCAGTGTGTTGGAGCTGTTGTACACCATGAAGTTGTAGGTGAACGGCGAGGTATGGCCAACCACCGCGCCTGTCAGTACCTGGAACTGGCCGCTGTCTATGAGCGTATTGGACACCAGTATTCCAACGGTCGTTCCGCTGCCCAGAACGATCATCGTTCCGGACTGGACAGTAAGTGCCTCGGCTGTGGATGCACTGTCAGTCACGGTGAGGTTTGCCTGGAGCCTGTCGCCCACCGCATTGCTCGGGACCTGCCACAGGAAGGTGTTGCTCGTCGAGCTCACTCCTGTGTAGAGCGCGTTCGCGACAACCGTGCCGGTAAGTACATTCACCACTACGTAATTGTAGGTGTAAGGCGATGTGCCGCCACCCGAAGCGCCGTTGAATGCTATGTACTGCGTGGGCTGCACAACCGTGTTTGAGGCGCCTACGGATGGATTGAGAGCAGGGCTTACCTCTATCGTGTTCGTTATAGAATTGGTTGTCTGAGGGGAGCCCTGGCTGTCTGTTATTATGACGTTGTACTGGAAGGCGTTGTTCGCGGTAGGGCTGTGCACCACGAACGAGAAGGCGTTGCTTGTTGAAGAGACGCCTGTGTAGAGCTGCAGGGCCTTGGATCCGGTGACGTTGAAGTAGTTCACGGTGTAAGGACCTGTCGTTGCGGCCCAGGAAGACGTGAAGGTCTCGGTCTGGCCATCGTCGAGCAGGGTGTTGGATGGCGTCAGAGTAGGCGTCGTTGGGCTTGTCTGTATAGTTATTGTAGCAGAATACACAGAGTTAGCCGTCACAGGTGTGGATGCAGAATCTGTCACTATGACGTTTGCCTCAAGCGTGTTGCCGACAAGGCCGCTCGGGACCTGCCACAGGAAGGTGTTGCTCGTTCCAGAGACGCCGGTGTAGAGTGCATTGGCGATGAGCGTGCCGGTGATGGTGTTGACTACCATATAGTTGTATGTGAATAACGATGTGCCTCCGCCAGTGTTAGCGGTGAAGGCAACGTACTGGCCGGCATAGACTGCAGTGTTTGATGCTGCAATGGTCGGCGCAAGGGCGGGGCTTACCTGGATGGTGTTCGTTATAGAGTTGGCAGTCTGCGGAACTCCCTGGCTGTCTGTTATTATGACGTTGTACTGGAAGGCGTTGTTCGCGGTAGGGCTGTGCACCACGAACGAGAAGGCGTTGGATGTGCCTGAAACTCCGGTGAACTGCTGCAGGGTCTTTGATCCTGTGACGTTGAAGTAGTTCACTGTGTAAGGACCTGTTGTTGCAGCCCATGTAGAAGTGAACACCTCCGTCTGGCCGTCGTCGAGAAGGACGTTGGATGGTATCAGCGTGACCGAGCTGACCGAAACAACAGTGATTGTTGATGATTCTACCGAGTTGGCGGTTGCTGCAGTCGATGCAGAGTCGGTTATTATGACGTTTGCTTGCAGGGTGTTGCCCACCAGCCCGACAGGCACCTGCCACGAGAATGTGTTAGTTGTTGAACTCACTCCGGTGTAGAGTGCATTGGCGATGAGCGTGCCGGTTATCGTGTTGACCACCTGGTAGTTGTAGGTGTACGATGAGGTTCCGCCGCCTGTGGTTGCCGTGAACACAACGTACTGGCCCGCATGGACAACGGTGTTTGAGGCAGAGATTGTAGGTGCAAGCGCAGGGCTTACCTGGATGGTGTTCGTTACAGAGTTGCTTACAGCTGGGGTCGATTCGCTGTCGGTTATTATGACATTGTACTGGAAGGCGTTGTTCGCGGTAGGGCTGTGCACCACGAATGCAAAGGCGTTTGACGTGCCTGAAACTCCGGTGAACTGCTGCAGGGTCTTGGATCCTGTGACGTTGAAGTAGTTGACCGTGTATGGGCCAACAGTAGAAGGCCATGACGATGTGAAGATCTCGTACTGGCCATCGTCGAGCAGGGTGTTGGATGGCGTAAGTGTAACTGCTCCCGTGGCTACCACTGTGATCGTGGACGATTCCACCGAGTTAGAGGTTGCTGCGCTTGATGCAGAGTCGGTTATTATGACGTTCCCTTCCAGGGTATTGCCCACCAGGCCGCTTGGTACCTGCCAGGAGAATGTGTTGCTGGTCCCTGAGACGCCGGTGTAGAGTGCATTGGCGATGAGCGTGCCGGTGATTGTGTTGACCACCTGGTAGTTGTAGGTGTAAGGCGAGGTCCCTCCTCCGGTGGTTGCCGTGAACACAACGTACTGGCCCGCATGGACAACGGTGTTGGACGCGGAGATGGTAGGCGCAAGGGCGGGGTTCACGACTATCGTGTTTGCTATGGAGTTGACAGTCGCTCCGGTTGTGGCGCCATCGGTTATTATCGCATTGTACTGGAAGTTGTTGTTCGAGGTAGGCGAAGAGACCTTGAATGCGTACGAGTTGGAGGTTGACTGGACAGAAGTGTACTGATTCAGGGTGGAGCTGCCAGTGATGTTGTATATCTTGACGGTGAACGGATATGTGCCGCCTGTCCAAGACGATGTGAAGATCTCGTACTGGCCGGAATCGAGCACAGAGTTGGATGGGGTCAGCGAAGGCGTCGTAGGGAATGCGTTAACAGCTATTGTGGAGCTCTTTACCGAATTGGCTGACTGGGACAGGCTGTCTGTGACAATGACGTTCGCGTTGAGGGTATTGCCGGCATCGGCGGCAGGGATCTGCCATGCGAACGTGTTGGATGAAAGCGAGTTCGTGGTGAGCAGGTTTGCAAGCAGCGCGCCGGTGATAGTGTTCACAACCAGGAAGTTGTAGGTGTAAGGTGCCGTGCCGCCGCTTACAGTTCCAGTGAAGATTATGTACTGGGAGGCATCGGCAAGCGTGTTGGTTACTGATATTGTAGGGGTGGTCAGGCCGGACTGTATGGTCTGCACCCCGGAGAGTATCGAGTTCTGCGTGAATGGTACGGTTATGCCTGTGTCAGTGACGAACACGTTCGCGACGAGGGTGTTGCCCGCCTGCGACGAAGGCACCGAGTACGCGAACGAGTTGGACGTAGTGAGCAGGTTTCCTACCTGTATGTTGGTGACCGAGTTGTAGACAAGGAAGTTGTAGCTGTATGAGCCTGAGCCTCCGGTTACGTATGCATTGAATGGTATTGTCTGGCCCACATCGTATGTCCCTGCGGATGATGGCGCTATTGTGGGTACGCCAAGCTTGCTGTAGACCGTTATAACACCGGAGAGTATAGAGTTTGTGGTAGGAACGTTGGCTGAGCTATCCTGCACGAAGACGTTTGCTACAAGCGTGTTGCCAGTTGCAGGTATAGTGTAGGCGTAGGAGGCTGAGGATCCGTATCCTGAGCTTGCTATGAGCGCGTTGGTTATGGAGTTGTAGATCACGAAGTTGTACGTGTATGGAGTTGTGCCGCCGGAGACGCCGCTGGCAGTGAAGGTAACGGTCTGGCCAACCTCGTATGATTGTGCAGACGATGGCGAGATCGCAGGCGTGCCAAGAGCAGCTTCTACAGTGAATATGCCAGAAGGTACTGAATTCACAGTTACGGCGTTTGCCCCGGCATCAGTGACGAAGACGTTCGCGACGAGGGTGTTGCCCGCGTTCGCGGAGTTGACCGGGAATGCGTACGTCAGCGAACCGCCCTGGCCCGAGGCGGTGAGGTAGTTGCCCACTACGGTGTGGGTGACGCTGTTGTAAACAAGGAAGTTGTACGTGTACGATCCCGTGCCTCCGGATGCGGTTCCCGTGAATATTATGTCAGTGCCCTGGTCGTAGACCGCGTTCGATGAAGGCGCGATGGTCGGTGTGCCGAGTGCCGTGTCGACCGTGAACACTCCCGAAGGCAGCGAGTTTGCGGATACGGCGTTTGCGCTGCTGTCAGTGACGAAGACGTTCGCGACGAGTGTGTTGCCCGCGTTCGCGGAGTTGACCGGGAACGCGTATGTGACGCTGCCGCCCTGGCCCGATGTGGACAGGAAGTTTCCTACCTGCGTATGGGTTACCGAGTTGTACACCAGGAAGTTGTACGTGTACGATCCCGTTCCGCCGGACGCGGTTCCCGTGAATATGATGTCAGTGCCCTGGTCGTAGACCGCGTTCGATGAAGGCGCGATGGTCGGTGTGCCGAGTGCCGTGTCGACCGTGAACACTCCCGAAGGCAGCGAGTTGACTGTTACCGTGTTCCCGGAACTGTCCGTCACGAAGACGTTGGCTACAAGCGTGTTTCCTGCATTAGCGCTATTGACAGGGAATGCATATGTAAGCGAGCTTCCCTGACCGGATGTGGAGAGATAGTTAGCGACAACGGTGTGGGTTACAGAGTTGTAGACAAGGAAGTTGTAGGTATATGAGCCAGTGCCGCCTGAGGCTGTGCCGCTGAAGATTATGTCCGTTCCTTGATCATATACAGCGTTGGCTGAAGGTGTAATGGTAGGCGTGTTAAGCGAGGTGTCTACGGTGAATACGCCTGAAGGCACCGAATTGACAGTATTAGGGAAGGTTGCGCTGTCTGTTATGAAGACATTGGCCACCAGAGTATTCCCTGCGTTGGCGCTATTTACAGGGAATGCATATGTAAGCGAACTGCCCTGGCCTGCTGCGCTAAGATAATTTCCTACCAGAGTGTGAGTGACGGAGTTGTAGACGAGGAAGTTGTAGGTGAATGTGCTTGTACCTCCGGATGCGGTTCCGGTGAATATGATGTCGGTGCCCTGGTCGTACAGAGTGTTCGATGAAGGCGTGACTGAAGCAATAAGTGCAGGGTTTACGGTAACCTTGCTATTGATGCTGTTGGTGGTCTGCGCAACAGGTGCCGAATCCGTTACAAATATGCAGTAATATGTTGTGGAGGTGGGGGAGACTGGGCTGAACAGCACGTTTGTAGTGCCGATGTTTGTGATCTGCTGGACCTGCGTGCTTCCGGAGTTGCAGGTTGATGTTGCTGAGGAATACAGCGTTGCAGTGTACTTAGGGGTTCCGCTCTGCACTCCAGCACGCATTGCATCGCCAATACCTATCCAGTTCTCTGCATACGTGTTACGGCTCTCTGCCCTCTGCAATGTAAGCTCGGCAGACGATTGCAGCGAACCGGCTAGCTGGTAACCTACTCCGCTGCCCCAGAATATGGTACCGTTTGTCTTTACAGTGTTGGTATTGGCTATGCCGACCCATCCGTCTCTGCTGCCTGACTGGAGAGGTATGCTAGACCCGCCGTCATTGCCAACATAACCAAGAAGGATGTCATTAGCGTTTGATGTTGATATGTATATCTCAGCCGGACCAGCGGAATTTGATGTGGTCACAGGCAGCAGAGCATTTGTATCCCAAGGGCTAGTCGTGTTAGCGCCGGAGACCCCGAAAGCTATGATCGTGCCTTCGTTTATCGTTCCGCTAAGGTGGGCAGTTATGGCATCGTTTGAGAGCGGATTAGACGCTATAGCATACCAAACCTCAAGGTCGTTGTAGTATCCGTTTATGTCAGATGCCTGCGTGACCGCAGACCTCTTCTGCCAAGTCAGGCCTGCCGTATCTGATATTGAGCTAACTGACTGGGCAGTCGATGATCCTGTCTCAAAGCCCACAAGGACGACTACAACATCCGAGGAGTTGTATGTTGTAAGCTTTACGGAATTACTGCTTGCGCTCGAGAATGAGTCGTTGCTTGCGCCATCTATGCCCAACATGGCGTTGCTTGGCCACACAGAGTTGAACGTGAATGACTGGCCGCTGTCTATTGTAGGGTTGGAGGGCGCTATTGTTGGGGTGGCAAGCACGGTATTTACTGTAAGGGTGTTTGATGCGCTGCAAGCGCCGCTCGGCGCTCCGGAGCTGTCAACAACGTTGAAGCTGTAGGTCGTGCTGTGCGCAGGGTTGACCAATACCGAGGTTCCTGAGCCTATCGAGGTTCCACTGCAGTTTGGTTGCGGGAAATAATTGATTGTATACGGCGGGCTTCCTCCCGAAGGATGGCCTGCAAGCCGTGCATATTGGCCGTTGTCTATCGCGGTGTTGGTTTCGGTGAGCACGCCAGTCAACAATATGGAATTGACCGTGAAGACCCCACTTGGTATCGAATTGACCGCAACAGCATTCGCAGAAGTGTCTGTTATGAAGATATTCGCAACGAGGGTGTTGCCCGCGTTCGCGGAGTTGACCGGGAAGAGATAGCTCTGTGTCGACGCTCCAACCGAGACGTTGAGGAAATTGCCGACAAGGGTGTGGGTGACGCTGTTGTACACGAGGAAGTTGTACGTGTATACCTTAGTACCGCCTGAGACAGTAGCCGTGAGATTTATGGAGGTGCCCTGGTCGTAGACCGCGTTCGATGAAGGCGTTAGTGACACTGTTATAGAAGAATTGATTGTGAATACCCCTGAAGGTATTGAGTTGACTGATGCTGAGTTTGCGCTGCTGTCAGTCACGAAGACGTTTGCGACAAGTGTGTTGCCCGCGTTCGCGGAGTTGACCGGGAATGCGTACGTCAGCGAACCGCCCTGGCCCGAGGCGGTGAGGTAGTTGCCCACCTTTGTGTGCGTAACTGAATTGTACACCAGGAAGTTGTACGTGTAGCTGCCTGTGCCGCCCGATGCCGTTCCCGTGAATATGATGTCGGTGCCCTGGTCGTAGATTGCATTGGACGATGGGGTGATCGTCGGGGTGCCCAGCGAGGTGTCGACCGTGAACACTCCCGAAGGCAGCGAGTTTGCGGATACGGCGTTTGCGCTGCTGTCAGTGACGAACACGTTCGCGACTAGTGTGTTTCCTGCATTTGCGCTGTTCACAGGGAACGCGTATGTGAGTGTGCCCGACTGCCCTGATGTTGATAGGTAGTTGCCCACCTTTGTGTGCGTTACGCTGTTGTAGACCAGGAAGTTGTACGTGTACGATCCCGTGCCTCCGGATGCAGTTCCTGTGAAGATTATGTCTGTACCCTGATCGTACATAGCGTTGGACGAAGGCGTGATTGTAGGGGTATTGAGTGCTGCATCAACAGTAAATACTCCTGATGGAATCGAGTTAGCTGATACTGAATTCGCAGAGTTATCATTTACAAATACATTTGCCACGAGGGTGTTTCCTGCGTTTGCGCTGTTGACAGGGAATGCGTACGTGAGTGTGCCGCCCTGTCCAGAAGCGCTGAGATAGTTGCCCACAACAGTGTGCGTAACAGAGTTGTACACAAGGAAGTTGTACGTGTACGATCCCGTTCCGCCGGATGCGGTTCCGGTGAATACTATGTCAGTGCCCTGGTCGTAGATGGCATTTGATGACGGTGCGATGGTTGGGGTGTTGAGTGCCGAATCAATGGTTATGACTCCGGAATGCACGGAATTCACCGGGACTTCGTTGGCTGATTGATCCGTAACGAATACGTTCGCGACGAGGGTGTTTCCTGCTGCAGGTATGGTGTATGCAAATGTCTGCGATGTCGAGAGTTGATTTGCAATAAGGACATTCGTTATGGAGTTGTAGACGAGGAAGTTGTATGTGAATGTCCCCACACCGCCCCCTGGAAATGGAGTATTGAATATCACCGTAGACCCTACGTCATAGGTCTGCGCAGATGAAGGTGTGATTGATGGCTGCCCTATTGGTGACACAACCTGGATTGTTACAGAATGGATGGAATTGACTGCTACTGCGTTTCCAGAGCCATCTGTAATGAAGACGTTCGCGACGAGGGTGTTCCCTGCGTTCGCAGAGTTTATCGGGAAGGCGTATGTTTGGGTTGTGGAGGTTGTTGCGGTGCTGAGGAAATTGCCGACCTGGATGTTGGTCACCGAGTTGTACACAAGGAAGTTGTATGTATACGACGTAGTGCCCCCGCCTGCCGTCGCGGTGAAGATTACATCTGTGCCCTGGTCGTATTGCCCATTAGAAGACGGGGCAATAGACGCGGTAAGCGCTGCATTGACTGTGAATATCCCTGATGGTATTGAGTTGACGGTTACAGGCGTGGATGCCGTGTCAGTAACAGACACGTTAGCAAATAGGGTGTTTCCTGCATTGGCGGAGTTGACCGGGAATGCGTAGGTGAGCGTGCCGCCCTGTCCCGAAGCACTGAGATAGTTGCCGACGAGTGCACCGCTTGTTGCATCGCTAAGCAGGCACGATGGATTAGATACGCTGCTTGACTGGACCCAGGCGAGTCTGACGCTGCCGCCGGAGCCTCCTGCCCCCTCTGTACCCGAGTTCGCTCCGCCAGCGCCAGTAGTACCGCCAGGGACACCATTGCTGCTTGAACCACCATTGCTGCCACCAGAACCAGCGCCGGTGTTTGAGCCTGAGCCGCTGCCGCCGCCACCGCCGTAGCCGCCGCCACCGGCGCCTGCGGAGCCGCCGGCGCCGCCGGAGCCGCCGTTACCGCCGGCTCCTCCACCACTTCCTGAGGCGCCTGCGCCTCCTGATTGGCTGCCGCCGTTAGAGCCGGAGCCGCCGCCAGAGCCTCCGCTGCTACTGCCGCCGCCTGCAGTCGACCCGCCGCTGCCTGCGCCGCCGGAACCTCCGGATGCGTAATTAATCAATACGCTATTAGAGAGGATTGCTGAACTGCCACCGCCGCCTCCGCCGCCCACATAATCGTTATTGCCACCGCCGCCTCCGTAATACCCGCTGCCTCCTCCGCCTCCGCCGAAGTATCCGCCGCCTCCGCCGGCGCCGCCCGCATATACGGTAAGGGAATTGCCTGCCGATATGGTAAAGCTGCCCGTGACCTGTGCGCCATTCCCGCCGTTGCCGCTGCCGCCTCCTCCTCCGCCTCCGTAGAGCGTATAATTGAAGAGTGTTTTGCCAGGGATGGTGCCGGAATAACTGCTTGTTATTGTGTTTGAGCATGGAATGCCGGCGTAGACAAGGAAGTTGTATGTGTAGCTGCCCGTTCCTCCGGATGCGGTTCCGGTGAAGATTATGTCAGTGCCCTGGTCGTAGATAGCATTGGAAGACGGGGTTATGGAGGCGGCCAGGCTCGGATATACGGAGAAGCTGTTCGTTGACTGAATGGCAGGAATCGCGTTGTAGCCTGCAGCAAGGGTGTTTGTATAGGCTATGTTTACTGCAACCCCATTATTAGCATTTCCGCTGAGGTCATTCGCATTGCCGTTGAGGGGCCACCAGCCGACTATGCTGTTGGGAACCGATGGAGCTCCGGCTATGCCCTCCTGGTAGAGGCTATTCACCTGCGCCGCGGATAGCGAGGTGTTGTAGAGCTGGATGTTTGACAACAGCCCATCCCAGCCGAAGGAGTTTGAAGAAGAACATTCCTTTCCTCCTATCGCGTACTCGCATGTTCCAGAACTGAATGGCTCTAAAGACCCGGTAAAACTTGCCGTCCCGACCTGTGATCCGTTTATGTAATATGTGATTACGTTTTGATTGAGCACAACAGCAAACTGGTACCATTGGTTGGTATTAAGCGCACTGGTGCCGGTAAATGAATATGCAGTTCCTCCGGAGTTATGCATCTCTACATAAGGCTTGCCGCTGGATGTGCCTATGTCGAATATCCAAGAATCGTCAACACCCGACCATGAGGAGAACGCGAAATCGAATCCAAAACCTCCCGGATAGGCATTGGCGTTCATCCAGCCGGCCACGGTCATCGTGTTGCCGTTCAAGGACAGGCTACCTGAATTGGGGACATTGGCATCGGCATTATTTGCGAACTGCGCCGCCTGGCTCGGCAGTCCGGAGCTGTCAAACACATTGCCATTCGCATTCTGCGTACCAAGATCGTTGTTCGAGACAGGAAGCTTGTAGCTAAGGGTATTTGAAGTCGATATTGAGTTGTACTGGAGGCTGCTAGCAATGACGTTGCCATTCACTGAGTTCGTAACAATGACATTGTACGTGTATGGCGTTGTTCCTCCGGATATGCTATCTACTATGGTTTCGTACTGCCCCTGTTCGGCTACGCTGTTTGATACGGTCAGGCTGGTGGCGGCCAATGCCCTGCTGATGGGGATGGCTATGGTCTTGATGCTGTTCGCCCTGATGCTGGATGAATCGGTTATTATGACATTTGCCTGGAAGGTATTGCCAGCCGTAGCCGCAGGTATCGACCATGCGAACACGTTGCCGTTCGGTGCGACATTAGTGTACAGGGCGTTTGCTATCTGGACGCCGGTTACGGAGTTCGTCACTATGTAGTTGTAGGTGAACGGGGATGTGCCGTTGCCTACCTTCGCAGCAAAATAGACGGACTGGCCGGTCTCGTAGCCTAGGACGTTGCCTGTTAGCAGCACGGCGCTTAGGCTCCGCACCGTTATGGTTCCCGTAAGGATCGAGTTGGCAATCGAATTAGTGCTTGCACTGTCAGTGACGAAGACGTTCGCGACGAGGGTGTTGCCGGCGTTTCCGGTGACCTGCCACAGGAAGGTGTTTGAGGTTGTTATCATGTTTGCTACGACGATATTCGTCACGCTGTTGTACACGAGGAAGTTGTACGTGTATGGCGTTGTGCCTCCGGATTCGTACGCGCTGAAGAGCTCGTATTGATTGCTACCTACAACGGGGGTATTCGATGCTGCAATGGTAGGTGTTGCAAGTGCGGGCTCCACAGTCCATGCGGATGTGAGTATGGAGTTCACTATCTCGTTGGTCGTAGCAGAATCGGTAATTATTACGTTCGCATCCAGCGTATTGCCAGAATTGCCCGTTACCTGCCAGAGGAAGGTGTTCGAGGCGGTGAGCATGTTCGCCACCTGGATGCCGGTCACGCTGTTGTAGACGAGGAAGTTGTACGTCAGTGGCGTTGCGCCGCCGCTCTCGTACGCCGAGAAGAGGATGTACTGGTTTGTGTCAACTGTTGGCGAATTCGTTCCCGCGAGTGTGGGCGTTGTCGGGGCGGTGTATACGTAATAATTCCCGGAGTATATGGAATTGGCAAGATTCGGGGTTGACGCGTCGTCGGTGACGAAGACGTTCGCCTTCTCCGGCGAGTTTGAAGTGTCGACCGAGCCGATGTAGTACGACCATCCCTGCGTTGTCGAGGCCGACCCTTTGTCAGTGACCGTATTCGTTACGGTTGCCGTGGTTACGGAGTTAACGGCATTGAAACCGTACGTGTAGCCCGAAGACGCGGATGAGCTGCCCCAGGATCCGCCGATGAACCTTACGTCGGACACCGCCAGGCCTGTGGACGATAGGCCCAGAGACGGGAAATTAACAGTGTAAGAGTTGCCCTCGGTCTGGTTGCATAGAGCAAGCGCTATCCCAGATGCATAGCCGGTGGGGGTGATGAACTGTTGCGTGCAGCCTGCTGGCCATGTGATGCTGCTGCCGCACGACCCATCGCCGCATGCGGCAATTATTGCGACGGACTCGGGCTGCGTGCCCGAATCGGTGTTGTAGGTAAACGATGCCGAGTTCACGCCATTGTAAGTAGACCCGGACTGGCCGCCGTAGGTCATGGTCCCTGAAGTGCTTACGGAGAGCCCTCCGGCCTCTATGTACTGCGAAGCGGATATGGAAGTGGTGCATGTCGACCCGCTAGTCCAAGGCTGGCTGATCTCTGCGACATTGGCCGTGCCTGTGCCTCCCGCGTTATTAAACAGTGGGTATGATGGCGTTGAAAGAGGGTTCGACCCGTATCCCGCGCCCCAGCAGAACACGCCTGGAGATGTCGATGCGGTGACAGAGCACGATGTAGAGGTACCAGAAACCGGCCCGCTGTTGCAGTACACTGCGTTGTATACGCCGACGAGCGTTCCGCCGGATGTGGTGGCGGTAAAGGATTGGTACTGGCCCACGTCCAGTATCGAGTTTGAAGGCGAGCCTATTACCACGCTGAGCTGGGGATTTATTGTTACAGCTTTGGATGCGATGCTATTTACAACGCCATTCACAGAATCGGTGATGTACACCTTTGCAGTTATTGTATTGCCTGCGTCTGCAGCCGGGACCTGCCAGAGGAATGTGTTTGTCGTGCCGGAAAGGCCGGAGTAAAGTGCGTTTGCTACAAGCGTACCGGTAACGCTGTTTACCACCTGGTAGTTTGCGGTGTACGAGGACGTGCCTCCGGACCATGAAGCCGCGAAAGACTCGTACTGGCCGGCATCGACGTACGGGGTGTTTGAAACGGTCAGTGTTGGTGTGGATAATGCTGGATTTACCGTCCAGGTTGAGGTGAGTATGGAATTTGCAGTCTGTGCGGTGCCATATGAGCTGTCGGTCACGAAGACGTTGGCATTTACCGTGTTACCCGCATCTGCAGCAGGAACCTGCCAGAGGAAGGTGTTTGACGATGTAGTCGTGCTTGCAAGCTGCGTTCCGGTCACGCTGTTGTAGACATAGAATTTGTAGGTGAACGGCGATGTGCCCGCCGATTCGTACGCGCTGAAGCTGATGTACTGGTTGGCATCGACCGTAGGGGAGTTTGTGCCTGCAATGGTAGGAGTGGCCAATGCTGGGTTTACAGTCACTTCGCTGTTTATGCTGTTCGTAGTCACTGGTGTCGAAGCAGAATCGGTTATGAAGACGCAGTACCACGTGTTTGATGTCGGCGATACAGCGCTGAATATCGCATTTGCCGCTGCAAGGCCGGATATCGTCTGGACAAGGGTGCTTCCGGAATTGCACGTCGAGGTGGATGAAGAGTACAGTTTGGCGGTGTATGGCGGTGTGCCAGAGTTCAGCGTTGCGCTCTGGTGCAATGCGTCGCCCATCATCATCCAGTACCAGTCGGCTGCCAGAGGCTCGTTGGTGATGTTCATCTGTATCATGCTGCTGGTCTGCGCGGTGGAGAACGAGTTGAAGGCTATGCCGCTGTTCCATGCGTTAGTACCCCCGTAATTTCCCTTGCTTGACAGGGTCATATAAGCGCCGTTGTCGGAGATGTAGCCGTTGGCACTGCCATGGCCGCTCCCGATGCTGTCGCTGCCTGCGAAGCCGAAGATGAAATCCGGGTATTGCGATGTTGATACCGTGATATTTGGCGGCGCACTTGCGGTGCCTTTGTGTATTGCGTTTGCCGGAAGCGTGATGCTGCTGTCCCACGGGGTGACCGTATTCGTTCCGGATACTGCAAAGGCCTGGATCACAGCGTCGTCTATCCCAGCCGAGAGTTTTACTGTTATCGTGTCTGACGAGAGCTTATTCGGTGATACCGCATACCATACCTCTTGATCATCATAATAGGCAGCTGCGTCCGATGTTATCACGTTGGCGTTCCTTTTTGTCCAGGTCAGCCCTGCCGTGTCGGACACTGAGTTTACGCTGAAGCTGCTTGCGCCCTCCGCACCTGCATAGACCACTAATACATCGTTGGTGTTTGAGGTGGTGATCGACATCGTGCCGCTGCTGCCGCCTGTGAAGATGCTGTTGGTAACGCCGTCTATGGCTAGGGTGCCGGCGGAGCTGCCCCAGGAAGAGCTAAACGTGACAGACTGGCCGCTGTCGATGCCTGGGTTCGAAGGCGATATGGAAGGTGCATTCAATGCGCTATCTATGGTAAGGGTGTTTGCAAGCAGCAGCGCGTTGCTGCCGTAGTAATACGGATTCGTCCCGTTGTCCTGGGCCACTGCATAAAGGTTCAATGCGCCGTAGATGCTCGACGCAGCGGCCTCGCTGTATTTCACGCCGTTGAACGTGAACGACAGTGAGTTGCTGCTTATGGCATTTATGGTGAGCCTCATCAGCCCGTTGGAGGTCTGTATGCCGCTGAGCTCCTGAACCGATGTCCCAGACAGGTTGCCTATTGCGGTTGCCTGGTTCGTGTTCTGTTCAGTGACGTATGCAAGGGTGCCTGTGGGGCTGATTGCTATGTCCCAGGGATTTGAATTCACCACTATCGTGTTTATTACGCTGTTAGCGGCAACGTTTATCACATTCACGGTGCTCCCGGCTCCGGTATTCACCACGTATGCCAGGCTGCCGGAGGGGTTGAACGAGACATAAGTTGGATGTGTCCCCTCCGTAATGGTATTGATCACCGTGTTTGAAGCCACGTTGATCACGTTCACTGTGCCGGACCCATAATTGACAATGTAGGCCATGGAGCCCGTCGGATTGAAGGCGACGCTTATCGGATTGGTGCCCACGGTAATGGTATTTATCACGGTGTTGGTAGCTACCTTTATCACGCTGACGGTGCCTGAGCCCGAGTTTGTCACATAGGCTATGGAACCGTTAGGGTTGAATACCGCATCGGTCGGGCTGCTGCCCACGGAGATCGTGCTTGCTATGCTGTTTGTTGCTACATTTATCACATTGACAGCGCCAGTGCCGCCATAGTCAGTAACGTATGCCAGGCCGCCGAAGGGGTTGAAAGAGATGCCGTACGGCGTAGGGCCCACCAATATTGTCTTTATTACGGCATTGGTTGACAGCGATATCACATTGACTGCTCCGCTGTTCTGGTTTACAACATACGCCAGCGTATTCTTCGGATTGACCGATATCGACCATGGCGCTGGGCCTACCGCTATCGTATTGACCACGGAATTTGATGCGACATTTATTGTGCTGACGGTGTTGGAGTTGTAATTTGTCACGAATGCAAGCGCACCGGAGGGATTGAAGGCAACATACTGCGGGTATGAACCGACGTTTATGGAGTTTACCACCTGATTGTCCAGCTTGTTTGTCGAGAGATTTTGGTTTATCCACGTCCATGCTCCGGAATACGGGCCTCCCGAGCCCCCGCTTATCACGGTGTTTGCGATAGCTATCTGCCCTACGTCTATCGTAGTGTTGGTGAGCGTAAACTTGCTTGGGGTCGCAGTAAGGGAAGCGGCTGAGGCGGTGCACATGAGTGAGATAAACGAGATAATAGCTGCCATCCTCAGCGCAGCTGCTACGGTACGGCCGTTTGTCGAGGCCAAAAACAAATTTGTGGGAGGCAGAGACCCTCTTGAAGCCCCTTTTCCCTCGTTTTCATGGTGGGTATGGATGTGTTCGGTGCGCCTTTTCATTACATGCCCTGAATCTGTCTGTTTATTAATATTTATAAAGGTGCATACGCAGCCCGGTAGGAGGGGTACATATATAGAGTAATTTATGTAACTGTGATTTGGCGGCGTGGAGCCTTGGATTTGCCAATCTTGCTTGTGCCGGCTTTCGGATACGCAAAGACTGTGACCTCCTGCCTGTTGCTCGGGAGGACCTTTGCGCGCGTCGAGAACCTGCCCCTGAAGGACATGTTTATGTCGTCGAGGTATTTGTCGACGTTCCTCGTCACGCACTTCACGGTGAGTATCACCATGCATCGTGGTCCCATGAACCTCGAGTACATGATGATTGCATTGGCAGAATCCTTGTGCCACAGGTTCATGTCATCCGTGAGAAGCGACGCCTTGGCTGTCTTGAGCTTCCTCGCGGCCTCGTCGAACGTTGACTTTATGTGTATAAGGTCAGTTGACCTCAGCTCCTTCTCGGCGTCTATCTTCCCTTCCGACGGGCTTATGACCTTGACCCTCATGCCCGCCTTCCTTATCGCATCGTAGTTCAGCGCCGCGTTGTCTATGGCTATGACCTTGAAGCCCATCGATGCGAGGAAGAGGCTCCATCCGCCCGGTGCCGCTCCGAGGTCTATCGCGATCCCGCCGTTCGCCGCTATCTTGAATTCGTCGAACGCCTGCCTGAGCTTCAGCTCCGACCTGCTGACCTTCTTCTCCGTGTGGTAATGCCTGAGCGGATTGATGAACTTCCTTCCTATTGCCTCGCATTCAGCGATTCCCGAATAGCACTTTCCGTTCATCAGGACGACGTATCCAATGAGCTCGGGATCGTTGAGGTTGATGTTGTAGCCCTTGTCCTCCAGCGGCTGGCCCGCCTTCACCTCGATGTCCTTCGCAGAGTACACCGACTTCGAGTTTATGTCGACGCACTCGAGCTTCAGCCTCCTCGTCTTGGGCAGGCGGAGGGACCAGAATGCCGACGTGATTGTCCTGAGGTACCTGGACTTCAGGATGGGCTTCGGCCTTGACAGCCTGAATGCGCCGTTCGAGAATATGGAATTGCGCATCTTCAGCTGGAGGCCCTTCTCCTTCGTGTCTATGATGAGGAAATTCGTCAGCTCGTCAACTATCCGGAACTTCGCCTTCCTTGCGAGCTCGTTGAGGGCGCTCTTCCTGAACGTAGGCGATATGATGACTAGGTAGAGCATCGCCGCAGTTCACCTCTTCCTTTCAAGGGACAGGGAACCGATAGTTGTCCCGACTATGGCCATTATCAGCGGCACGAATGTGAAGCTGACCTGGGAGTTGTTGCAAGAGCTCACCGCCACTGCGGAGAGCCTTGGCCCGGATATGAACTGCGGCGGGCTGCAGAAGATGGTGAGCATCCCGAGGAGGAGTATCGCAATCAATACGGAATCTATGGCCATCAGGAGGTTGCCCTCCCTGCTCCCGTAAGCCTTCGAGTAGAATGCGTGCATTCCTGAAACGAGCATTATGACGCACCCGAAGGCGGTTAGTATCGCAAATGCGGCCTCTATGTACACAAGGTTGTAGAAGCTGTCCGAGCCGAAGCCGAGCTGCGCCTGGATGCTGAAGGAGCCTGAGATGAACAGGTAGATGTAGACTATCAGGACGAGGAGGAAAATTACGCTTGAGACCATTAGCAGCAGGCCTGCCGTCTTCTTCAATTGCATTGTATCCTATCTATTTCATCAACAGAAACCTTTTAAGCTTAACCGGCAATAATTTATGTGACATACGACCTTTTCACTCGGAATTCTTATGTTGTTGATCTTTGGTGGTTAGTCATGGCTAAAGCGGGCACAATCGAACATGTCCAGGATGCGGAAAGCGAGGCCAAATCCATCGTAGATGCTGCGGAGAGGAAGAGCGCAGAGCACATTTCAAAGGCAAGGGAGAGGGCGAAGGGGATAATAGCAGAAGCGGAAAGCAAGACCCGCAGCATACGCGATGAAGCGGTAAGGAGGGCGCTGGCAGACGCGGAGAAGCAGCGCGCCAAGAGGCTTGCGGAGGCTAAGGCCGAGGCGAAGAGGCTTGGGGAGAAGAAGCTCAGCAGGGACGCCGTCAGGCGCGTCGTTGACAGGATAGTCAAGGAAGTCTTTGGTTGATATCGTGTTGCATACAGAACCGATGCAAAAGATAAGGATAATCTCGCTTGAGAAGGACAAGGTCAACGTAATTGCTGCGCTCCATGCGATCGGCGCGATAGACCTCAGGAAGAGCAAGCTCGAGCTGGGCGACGACAGGCCCGGGCAGCACGCTGTCGAGCTCTCCGACGCCTTGATAAAGGTGAACGGGGCACTCCAGTTGCTCGTTCAACACCGCATAGGAAGGGAGAAGAGCCTGACCCCGGAGGCGCTCCTTGCCGAAGTTAACGGCATGTCCGTACTTGCAAAGATATACGACCTGGGGAACGAGCGGAAGTCCATCTCCGATGACAACAGGGCGCTCGACTACGCGGGCAGCGTCGCAGGCGCGTTCCAGGGGATAGGAATAGATTTTGGAAGGCTGAAGAGCAATTATCTTTCGTACAAGGCGTTCGAGGCTGACAGGAAGGCGATACATGCGCTCAAGCGGAGCAGCAGGAATGCCAACGAGACGGGCCTCGAGACCTACATAAGCGACATGGGCAAGGGAAGGTTCCTTGTCCTAATGGCGTACTCAAAGCAGAAGAACATAGACGCGATGCTAAAGGGGATACAGCTCAACGAGCTTGACCTTGGCGCGAAGTACCTCGACGCAACACCCGAAGCGGTACTGCAGAACGTCGGGAAGAGGAAGGCGGAGAACCTGAAGAGGCTGCATCAGATTGGAATGGAACTTGCCGAGATAAGCAAGAGGCACTATTCAAGGCTCGCTAATCTCAGGGAGATGCTCGAGATAGAGCTGGCAAGGGCCGATGTCAGTTCCACGTTCAAGAGGACGGAGAGCACGTTTATAATAGAGGGATGGATACAGAAGAGGCAGCTCGATGAGGTACGGCAGAGGATGTCAAAGGTTACCAGTGGAAGGGTCGAGATAGAGGAGATACAGGGAGACGAGCTCGCGCCCACGTATACGAGAAGGCCCGGCTTCCTCAAGCCGTTCGATTATCTCGTCAGCTTCTATTCCGTGCAGAGGAGCGATGAGATAGACCCTACATGGATCTTCATACTCTCGTTCCCCATATTCTACGGGCTCATGGTAACGGACGTCGGCTACGGGATAGCATCATTCATAATCGCAACGCTGATAACGCTTAAGTACAAAGACCCCGACGGCCTGCTCTTCAACGCCGCGAGGATCTGGCAGCTCAATGCGATAGCAGCGATCTTCTTCGGCGTTCTCTCAAACCAGTTCTTCGGCTTCCAGCTGCCGTACTCGGCGCCGTTCCACTTCGACTGGCTCAAGAACACCCCCGAGCTGATAGCGATAACGGTGCTCTTCGGCGTGGCGCAGGTGATACTGGGCCTCTTCTTCGGGATGATAAACGCCTATCACCATGGGCACAGGAAGCTCGCAGTCGCCAAGTTCACCTCGGTGCTTGTGGTTGCATGCGGCACGGTTGCCGTGGCGGGCGCATTCTTCGGAGCCTTCGACGCGATGACGACCGAGATCACGGGGGTGGTATCGATAATATCGTTGCTTCTCACCGGCGTCCTGAGCGGAAGCGAGGCTACGGAGATAACGAACCTGATAACGCACCCGCTTAGCTACGCGAGGATAATGGGCTTCGGGCTTGCCAGCGTGATAATAGCATTCCTGATAGACATGTCTTTCACGCCCAACCTTAACGACGGCATACTCCTCTTCGTTCTTTACGCGGCAATATTCGTTGTCCTCCATCTGCTGAACATGCTCCTCTCGATGTTCGAGGGGATAGTGCAGGGAGTGCGACTCAACTTCGTGGAGTTCTTCTCGAAGTTCTACATCGGCAACGGGATACCTTACAGGCCTTTCAGTTACAAACGTGTTTACACTAATGATTAGTTGGTTTATATGACAATAGACATGAATGCCGCAATAGCGGCAATAGGAGCGGGAGTTGCAATCGCAGGCGGAGCCATAGGAACAGGAGTGGCGCAGTCTGGAATAGGAAGCGCAGGACTCGGGCTTATAGCAGAGAAGAGGGAGAACCTGGGAATAGTGCTTCTCTTCTTCGTCATCCCTGAGACGCTGCTGATCTTCGGATTCGTGATTGCAATACTCGTAATGCTCCAGGCCGGCATAATATAAGGGGCTCTTCATGACCCTAGACGCAATACGGAAGAGCATCATAGACGATGCGCACGCCAAGGCGGCAAAGGCGGAGAGCGAAGCGTCGAAGGAGGCCGACAGGATCATAGCCGAGGCCGAGCAGAAGGCCAAGGCGATCCTGAAGAAGGCGAACGAGGACGCGGACAGCGACGCGGAGCGCGTCGGCATGGAGATGAAGGCAAGCTCCGAGACCGAATCGAATTCGATGCTGCTCGAGGCCAAGGCGCAGGCGGTCGAGCACTCCCTTGACGACGTCATGAAGCTCGCGGACAGCGAACTCACGAAGAGCGGCATGGAGAGGATACTGAAGGCGGGAATGAAGCAGTTCGCCGAGATATCAGGAAGCAGCGACATGATAGTCAAGACGAGCAAGAAGAACGCCGGGCTGCTTAAGAACGCCAAGAACGTGGAGTACGAGGACATCGACGGCTTCCTCTTCTCGACGGGCGATGGGAAGGTCGTGCTGAATGCAACTGTCGGAAGCATCTCGCAGCGGGAGGCCGATGCCGCAAGGAAGCTGGTCGCGGAGGAGCTCTTCGGGGCGAGGCAGCGCGAGAGGGCGAGGGTGGCACCGGTGAAGGTCGCCGCAAGGAAGAGGAAAACGGCAAGGAAGGGAAAGAAGAGAGGTTGATTTTTTGTTATCTGGATCTGCTGCTGCAAGGCACTACGGTTACTCAAGTGCTAGGGTGAAGGCCATGCAGAGCAGGCTCATAAGCAGGAAGACGATGCAGGACATAGCCAACGCGAAGGACATAGGCACAATAATATCGATATTGTTCCAGGGGGATTACAAGCACGACCTCGAGGAGTTCGGCGGCCTTGAGATAAAGAGCGAGCTCATAGACTTCGCGCTCAGCAAGAACCTCGCAAAGAACGTGGCCAAGCTCGTGCAGATCTCTCCCACAACGGAGAGGAAGCCGATAAGGGCGATAGCAGGGAAGTGGAGCTTATACAACATCAAGACAGCGATAGAGGCGAAGGCAAGGAAGCAGGGCTACGAGCACATATCCAGGTACATAATAGACTACGGCAGGTACGACGCTGCTGCTATAAATGAGGCGATGCGAGAGGATTCTGTAGAAGGAATGATTAACAAGTTCATGATAAATTCCGAGTACAAGGACATACTAAGGGAGGCGCTCGAGACCTACAGGAAGACAAAGAGCACGGCCGAGGCGGTGGCCATCATAGACAGGGACTATTACAAGATGCTGGGCGATGTCATAATAGGCATGCGCGTTATCGACAATCCATCAGCGAGGATAATCAAGATGGACATCGACATGAAGAACATAATATATCTGATCAAGGCGAAGAGGACTGGCGTGAAGTTCGCCGCACTCTCCGGCAGCCTCATCGAGAACGGAAACATATCTGTGCAGGAGCTTGAGCAGATATACAACACTTCCAAGGACATAGAATCGATGGTCCTGCAGGCGAAGGGCTACGATCTCAAATCCGCTGTAGAGCAGTACAGGCAGAACAAGAGCAAGCAGCTGCTCGTCTTCGAGATAGGCATAAGGAATTCGATATTCAACAGCAGCATGAGGCTGCTTAGCCACAGCATACTCTCCTTCGGGACGATACTTGCATACGCGTACATGAAGGAGATCGAGATCTTCACGCTTAGGATACTTATAAACAGCAGGCTCTACGGCCTGAGCAAGGACGAGGCATCGAAGCTGATAGTATGGAGGAGCGAATAGAAGGGCTTAAGATAGCGTACGTGGGCAACAACCTGCTCAATCTCGGGTTCAAGATAGCGGGCGTGACGGAATCGCACACGGTCACTGAGGTTTCGCAGACGGAATCGATAATGAAGGAGCTGATGTCCCGCGCCGACGTAGGCGTCATAATCATGACCTCTGCCGCGAGGAGGATGGTCAAGGACAGGAGGCTCAGCGACAGCATCTCCACGAGCCTTATGCCCCTGATAGTGGAGGTGCCGGAGCTCAACGAGCCGCTCGCGGAGGAGGAGACGCTGAGGAACCTTATATTAAGGGCAATTGGAATTGATATTACGAAAACTATTAGGTGATCATTTTGGGAACCATTGAGAGAATTTCTGGACCTCTTGTAATTGCGAAGGAGATGCTTGGAAGCAACATGTACGATGTAGTGAAGGTAGGCGACGCAGGGCTCATAGGAGAGATAATCCAGCTGAGAGGCAGCAGGGCCGTCATACAGGTATACGAGGACACGACGGGATTGACGCCGGGGGAGCCGGTGAAGTCTACTGGGGTTCCGCTCTCCGTGGAGCTTGCTCCGGGGCTGCTGGGCAACATCTACGATGGGATACAGAGGCCGCTCGAGGTGCTCAGGAGCAAGAGCGGTGCATTCATAGGTAAGGGGCTGACTGCCAACGCTATTGACAGGAGCAAGAAGTGGAAGTTCCATGCCGAAAAGGACGTAAAGAACGGATCTGCGGTGAGGCAGGGCCAGATAATAGGGTTCGTCCAGGAGACGGAATTCATCAAGCACTACATAATGATACCGCTCGGCGTGGAGGGCAAGATAACCGGCCTCAAGGACGGCACGTTCAAGGTCGATGACAAACTAGCGACGGTGGAAAAGGGCGGCAAGAAGATTGAGATCCTGATGTTACAGAAGAGATCCGTAAGGAAACCCGCACAGTTTAGGAAGAAGTTCAGGTCTGAGGAGCCTCTAGTAACAGGGCAACGAGTGATCGACATGCTCTTCCCTGTAGCTAAGGGCGGCACAGCGGCTGCTCCTGGGCCATTTGGGAGTGGTAAATGCGTAGATAAAGATACATTACTGATGATGGGAAATGGCAAAATAGTTACATTAGGTGACATATATAAGGAGGGTGTAGAAAAGGGCAGACTTATTGAGAAGAGCACCTCTGAGGAAATTTATGACATAAGTGGACTAGGAAACCCATCTACCATATCACTAACAGGGAATGGGCTATCTGTTACAGAACCTTCTATAGTCTATAAAGGTCTTAGCAAAGGCATGGTTAAGATTAAAACACGGGCAGGCAGAACAGCCGAAGTGACGCCAATACATAGGCTTTTTGTGCTGTCTAGTGATGGCAGATTACTGCAAAAAGAAGCAGGCAAACTTAAGACAGGCGATTATATTGCAGCGCCCAGAAAGGTTAAATTGGGATTAAGCAACCAGCAAATAGACGCACTCTCCTTATTAAAGGATTGTAATTTATTCAGTTCTGATTGCGAAGCTAACAAAAAGATTAAGAAATACCTAAGAACTGATATAAAAAGCAGGCATCTGCCAGAGGCAAAAATAAATCTATTGAGAAAGAATGCGAGAATCCCATTGCATCTGGTATATGATACAGCAAAAAGGCATGGATTTAAGATAAAAATAAGGGAGATATGCTCTTATCATGGCACGGGTATAAAAATTCCGGATAGAGTCACCCCAGACCTTGCCGAATTTATGGCTTATATAATTGCAGATGGGCTTTTGAAATGCACAAGCTATTCGGTAATGTTTTATAATTCTGATCAAGCCATTTTAGAAAGATACTCCGCTCTATCAGAGTCAATATTTGGTATAAAACCACGTATTTATCCTCATCCTCAAACACCCATATCATCCAAACAGAATTCATCCGTTGCACAGATAGACTGCAAAGTATTATTCGACTTCTTAGTGTCATCGGGCATACCATTCAGGCAAAAGGCAAGAACAGCAAAGATACCAGAATGCATACTAAAATCAAGCAACAAAGCACTTGCTTTATTTATAGGTGCATATATAGCATGTGATGGCAGCATATACAAAGCAGGCTCTCGTCTAGAAATAACTTCGAAGAGCAGAAGGATAATAGAGGAGTTCAGTTTTGCCTTCTTGCGCTTTGGAATAGTATCTTATATAAGCAGCATTAGGAAAGATGGGACTTCTAGAATCTTTGTAAATTCATCGGGCCAATTGGCAAAGCTCAATAAGATAATAAATATTCGTGGCCGAAAAGGCAAGTTGTTAGAAGCAGCCATAAATCGTAGAGGTTACTCTTATGCTGATTCGATTCCTATGCCGATTATATTAAAGAGAGCATTAAGCGGATATGGAATCAAAAACAGGTTGAAAGAGAGGGGCATACCGCTCTGGGATTACGTAAATGGCAGGGAGAATATCAGAATTGAGCTTATAAGTAAAACAATCAGAGAGCTTAGCAAGCTTATGACAATATCAAGAGAGCTTAAATCGTTTGGTTTACTCTTAGGAGATATATTCTTTGATAAGATCATCTCTTTGGATAGTGTAGATTCTACTAAAGAGGTTTTTGACGTAGAAGTACCGGCGAGTCGCAATTTCGTTGGAGGCAATGGTCCATTACTGTTACATAATACAGTAATTCAACACCAACTTGCGAAATGGTCTGACGCGGAGATAATAATCTATTGCGGAGCAGGTGAGAGAGGCAATGAAATGACTGAGGTACTTACAGAATTTCCAGAACTCAGGGATCCGAAGACAAATAGACCCCTTATGGAAAGAACAGTTCTGGTAGCAAATACAAGCAATATGCCAGTAGCCGCGAGAGAAGCCAGTATATATACAAGCATATCTATAGCAGAGTACTTCAGGGATATGGGATACAGTGTTGCACTTATGGTAGACTCTACCTCAAGATGGGCAGAGGCCATGAGAGAGATTTCAGCAAGACTTGAGGAAATGCCTGGCGAGGAGGGATACCCTGCATATCTTCCAAAAAGGCTTGCAGAGTTTTATGAAAGGAGTGGAAAGATTGAATCGCCTGCAGGAAAGATTGGGTCAGTTACAACCATAGGTGCAGTGTCACCTCCTGGCGGAGACCTTTCGGAGCCTGTCTCGCAGGGTACGCTCAGGGTAGTCAAGACATTCTGGTCTTTGGACGCTTCGCTTGCAAACTCCAGGCACTTCCCTTCAATAAACTGGCTCACGAGCTATTCGCTCTACCTGCCGGACCTTGAGCAGTGGTACATCAAGAACTGCGGAGAGGAGTTCGTCGAGAACAGGAAGGAACTCATGAGGATACTGCAGAAGGAGGCGGAGCTAAAGGACATAGTGCAGCTGGTTGGCGCTGAGGCGCTGCCGGACGAGGAGCGGCTCGTGCTCGAGATAGGGAGGATGATCAGGGAGGACTTCCTCAGGCAGAGCGCATTCGACGAGATCGATGCTTATACAAGCCTAAAGAAGCAGCAGGGCATGGTCTCCATGATACTGCACTTCAGGAAGCTGGCCCAGGATGCGATTGAGGCCGGCATTGGCATAGACAAGATAGTTGCACTAAAAGTCAGGGAAGAGATCTCGAGGATGAAGGAGATAAAGGAGCAGGATTTCGAGAAGGGCGAGCACAGGATCAAGGCCGAGATAGATTCGCAGTTCAGCGCACTGATCAAGGAGTACGGAGAGAAGGGGGCCGAGGAGAAGGATGAGGCGGAGAGCAAGGTGAGCAAATGAAATTCGAAGTAGAATACAATACGATCGAGAACGTTGCCGGGCCTCTGGTAGTGGTCGGCAAGGTGAAGAATGCGCAGTACAACGAGATAGTCAAGATAAAGCTCAACAACGGTGAAGAGAGGCTTGGCCAGGTACTCGACACCAGCGACACCAACGCAGTGGTGCAGGTATTCGGCCCCACTGACGGAATAAACATCAACGCGACATCCGTAAGCTTCCTCGGGGAGACCTTCCAGACGGGAGTTAGCGAGGACATGCTCGGCAGGGTGCTTGACGGGCAGGGAAGGCCCAGGGACATGAACGCAGGGGTTGCCTACGAGGAGAAGAGGGACATAAACGGATTCCCGATAAACCCGGTAGCGAGGCAGTACCCGAGCGACTTCATAGAGACAGGAATCTCTGCAATAGACGGGCTTGACACGCTGCTCAGGGGGCAGAAGCTTCCCATCTTCTCATCCTCAGGGCTTCCGCACAACCAGCTGGTCGCGCAGGTTACAAGGCAGGCCAACGTCAAGAACTCCAGCGAGAGCTTCGCAGTGGTCTTCGCGGGAATAGGGATAACTTACGATGACTACACGTACTTCTTCAACGAGTTCAAGAAGACAGGCGCACTCAAGAGGGCGGTCGCATTCATCAACCTTGCGGACGACCCGAGCATAGAGAGGATAATCACGCCGAGGCTCGCGCTCACGACCGCGGAGTTCCTCGCGTACGAGAAAGGCATGCACGTCCTGGTCATACTGACGGACATGACGAATTACGCTGAAGCGTTGAGGGAGCTTTCAAGCGCAAGGGAGGAGGTTCCCGGAAGGAGGGGATACCCCGGATACATGTACACCGACCTTGCAAGCCTGTACGAGCGTGCAGGGCTGATAAAGGGCAAGAAGGGGAGCATCACCCACCTCGACGTGGTGACGATGCCGAGCGACGACGTCACGCATCCCATACCGGACCTCACCGGCTACATAACTGAGGGGCAGATTTTCATGAGCAGGGAGCTGTCGAACAAGGGACTGTACCCTGCCATACAGCCGCTGGGATCCCTGTCAAGGCTCATGAACAACGGGATAGGAAATGGAAAGACCAGGGAGGACCACAGGGGAGTTGCGGACCAATTGTACGGGCTTTATGCAAAGGCGCAGGAGGCGAAGAGCCTGAGCGCGATAGTCGGCGCGGAGGCGCTGAGCGACAGCGACAAGCGCTACCTCAAGTTCGGCGAGGACTTCGAGAACAGGTTCCTGAAGCAGAACTTCAACGAGAGGAGAACCATAGAGGAGACGCTCGACATCGGATGGGACCTGCTTTCAGAGATACCAGAAGGCGAACTCACGAGGGTGAAGAAGGAGTACGTGCAGAAGTACTACAAGAAGGCAAAGTGATGGCCGATGGCTAACATAAACCCTACAAGGATGAATCTCATAACACTCAAGAGGAGGATAGTCGTTGCGAAGAAGGGGCACGACATCCTCAAGAGGAAGAGGGAGATACTGGTCATAGAGTTCCTGAAGCTCCTGAAGCAGTCGAAGGAGAGCAGGGCGCTGCTGAACGAACTCGTCCAGCAAGCATACAAGGCGGTGACCATAGCCTCGACATACGTGGGGAACTACGAGCTCGAGGACATCTCCTTCAACATGCAGGAGGCGGAGCCAGTGAAGATCAACATAAAGAACATCATGGGCGTGCGCATACCTGAGATAAGCAGGATAGACACGAAGCCTGCCATCCAGTCGACGATGCTTCCCGCCGGGCTGGCCGTCGACGACATAGACGATTCATTCACAAGGGCCACCAACGCCATAATAGACGTTGCGCAGAGGGAGCAGGGGCTGCGCAGGCTCGTGGTGGAGATAGACAAGACAAAGAGGAGGGTAAACGCGCTCGACTACAAGGTCATACCTGGGATGGTAAGCCAGTCGGCATACATAAGGATGAGGCTCTCCGAGATGGACAGGGACATGTTCTCCGCGCTGAAGCACGTGAAGAAGAAGCTCTCCAAGTCGCAGAAGAGGTACGCTTCCGAAGACTAGTCTTATTCCTCGCTTCTGAGGAAGTTCACGAGCTTTCTTATTCCGCTGGTGTCATCCCTGGCCCTGTAATCCTGCACTGCTTCGGCGATAACACTCTCGGGCACATCCTCTATAGGACTGTAGGACCTGCTCTCCTCTTCCCTTCTCTTCCTCGTGACCTCCTCCTTCGCCGTGAATCCGACGCCTGTTGGCCGGTCGGGGCTGTAGCTTGCGACAAGCCCACGCCTGTGAGCCACGTAGAAGTCACCGCGGACAAGAGGCCTCACACCGGGACCATGTATTCTCCAGAATATCCTGAGACTATCGTCCATATGGCCGTTGGGAAGATGGGGCCCTACGGCGAGGGGTACCTTGGTCCTTTTGTCGACCTTGCCCATCTGACCGTAAACCTGTATGAATGGGGTGAGCATGCGCACGGAATCGGGGTCGGCAAGCACGAAAACATTGTTGCGGTCCCTTTCTACCACGGCCGGATTGACGAACAGCCCAACCTTTGGAATCCCTATGGCCGCATCAGGTATGCACTCGGCAGGGAAGACCCAGCGCCTTCCTTCAGAATCCCGGTATGCATCGACAACGTCCCTGCCTTCAACGAACATGCCGCCTGTTTCAGGATGAACGACAAGTTCCCTTGTCCATGCGGGATAGTAGCCCTGCCTTTGCAGGCCTTTCCAGTCTCTTGTGCCCAGAAGTGAGGTGTCGTGAAGCTTGAGGGAAGGAAGTCCGCCCCTGTCTCTGACTGCTTCCATCGCATCAAGAAATCCTAAATTCTGCCTTGTGGGAACAATAACCGGCCTCATTTCAGGTTTGATTTTTTGTCTTGGAGACATTGGATCACAGTTGTTAATCATGCATTTTATATGGTGGAAACGAACGAGACGCCAAGACGGACGTTGTCCCTTAATAGCGCAAAGACATCACGCCTTGAACCCTCTGGGTCCTGGCTCTCTTCGATCCCGCCGCGCGCCAGCGGCCTTACTCCGATGCCATTAATCCTCCATATCCACCTGGCCTGCTCGTAAGGAATTTCTGCAATTGTGGGTCCCTGAGGCACCCTCGTTGCAGGATCGATCCTGCCCTTTTGGTGGTTTCCCTGCAAGAATCGCTCCAATATGACAACAGAAGCAGGATCTGCCTGTATTACCACATTGGTGCCTCCCCTCCCTCCTCTCCTGATTATTGCAGGGTCGACAAATAGGGCTACGCCACGCCTGCCCAATGCTTCTTCCGGAACAAAAGAAGCAGGGAAGACCCAGCGCCTTCCCTTGTAATCAGGCTCTGAATCAACAACATCTACGCCCTTCCTGAAAACGCCGGATATCTCCGGATAGACCAATATCTCCCTCGACCATGCCAAAAAATGGTACAAGTTGCCAAGCTCCCTCCAACGCTCCGAGAATACCAGCGTGTCGTCATGCAATGCGTGCGGCGGCAGTCCGCCGCTGTCCCTGACCGCGGCCCTTGCGGCGAGATAATCGAGCTCGAACTTCGTTGGGACTATCACATGCGTCCTGGAACCCCTGACCGTTCTCCCTTCCATTTCAGCACACAATTCCTTCTCTATTTCCAATCATATTTAAAGGTAACTGCGGCTTTGGCAGATGTGGCGTTCGTTTTAAAAACCAGTATTATAAACATGCGGAGAGCGTATAATAGCGTGCGAACATGAAGGCGTGCCTGTACAGCGGCGGCAAGGATTCGACGCTTGCGCTGCATAAGGTAACCGGTCTCGGGATAAAGGTGGACCTGCTCATCACGATGATATCGAAGAGCAGCGAGAGCTACATGTTCCATTACCCCAACGTGAGGTACACAGCGCTTCAGGCGAGGGCGTTGGGCATAAAGCAGGTATTCGCCGAAACTGAAGGCAGGAAGGAGGAGGAACTCAAGGATCTGGAACGAGTCATATCCGAGAACGGCGTTGAGCTGCTCGTTACAGGGGCGACTTACAGCAAGTACCAGGCGGACAGGATAGACAGGCTTGCTAAGAAGCTCGGGGTTGAGCACGTGGCGCCGCTTTGGCACATAGAGCCAAAGCTTGAGCTGGAGGAGATCGCAAGGGACTTCAACGCCATAATAACATCCGTGTCAGCGGAAGGGCTTGACGAAAGCCTTCTCGGAAGGAGGATAGACAAGGATGTGATAAGGATACTTGAAGAGGCGAACAGGAAGTACGGCATAAACATGCTCTTCGAAGGGGGGGAGGCGGAGAGCTTCGTGCTCGATGCGCCCCTTTTCAAGAAGAGGATAGAGATAACCAGGGCGAGGAAGGACTGGCACGGCAACAGGGGCATGTACATGATAGACGAGGCAAAGCTCGTAGGGAAATAGGGATGGTTTCTATGGGAACTTTTTCGAGGGCAAGCGCGTTTGCAGGAGATTCGAACCTAAAGGAAGACCATGTTGCTGACATGCTGACCGAGGAGGGCAAGCGCGTCATAAGGCTCAACAGGGGCGATCCCACTGTCTACTTCCCCACTGACAGGTACATGATAGAAGCTTACGTGAAGGCGCTAAAGGCAGGGAGGACGGGATACTCTAACGTCAAAGGGGTGCTCGGGCTCCGTGAAGCGATAGCCAGGAGGTACTTCAGGAGATATAATGTAAGCTACGATGCAGATGACATAATCATCACCAATGGCGTAAGCGAGGGGCTTGCCATGCTCAACGCGGCGCTGATAGACGCGAATGACAGGGCCGTCATATTCAGGCCCTACTATACGCTGTATTACCCTGGCATAAAGACGCGCGGAGGCGTGCCCGTAATCGAGCGCTACATGGAGAAGGATGGCTGGAGCGTTGACCTTGATGGACTAAGAAAGTCACTGAAGGGCAGCAGGAAGAGATCAAAGTACCTGCTCATAACAAACCCGAACAACCCTACGGGCACGGTGCTTGGCGAGAAAGTCCTGAAGGAGATAGTCGAGATCGCAAAGGACCACGATCTGATACTGATAAGCGACGAGATATACGATGAGATAGTATTCAACGGCGCGAAATTCACCAGCATGTCAAGACTTGCAAAGGGCGTGCCCCACGTGATACTCAACGGAGCATCCAAGTGCCTTGATGCAACGGGATTCAGGATAGGGTTCATGATAATACCTGGCAACGACAGGATTTCAAGGGAATTGAGGGACATCGTTACCGGATTCGCGAGGCTCAGGATATGCGCGAACACAACTGCCCAATACGCCGTCGCGGAGGGCCTTAACCGCAATGCCGAGCATGAGAGGGCGTCGCGCGCGATGGCCAATGAGATCGGCAGGCGCGCAGACTACATGGCAAGGAAGGTAAACGGGAGCGGCTACATGGACGTGGTCAGGCCGCAGGGAGCTTACTATATCTTCCCGAGAGTGGATACGAATGCTTTCGGGATGAAGGATGACCTCGAATTTGTCGATAGGCTCCTTAAGGAGGAAGGCGTGGAACTTACGGGAGGGTCCTCCTTCGGCGAGAAAGAGCACCTTAGAATCGTGACGCTTGCCCCAAAAGATATATTAGAGTTGGCTATCAATAGGATAACCGCCTTCTGCAAGAGGCATTCTAAATAGGCAGACTATACGGATTAGAGTGATGGCCAGTGGACGTGATTTCTAATTTCAGCAAAAACGCCGAGAATGCAATAGAGGAGGAGACGGCAACGGCGGAAAGGCTTGAGCGAGAGGGCAGGAAGCTCACGAGGCTCAACATAGGCGATCCGGCAGTATTCTTTCCAACCCCGAAGTACCTTACAGAAGCTTATGCAAAGGCGCTCGCGCAGGGAAAGACGCATTACGTCAATCCAAGGGGCATACTGCAGCTTAGGGAGGCGGTCTCTGCCAGATACAAGCGCCATTACAAAGTTGACATAAGCGCATCCGATGGCATATTCATAACAAACGGCGTCAGCGAGGCCATAATGTCGCTCAACATAATGCTGGTGAACCCCGGCGAGATGGGCATACTATTCACCCCTTATTATGCGATATGCAAAAGCTCCCTTGGCCTTGCCGGAGGAGATCCGCTCCTGATGCCGTACAACGAGGAGAAGGGCTGGGAGCTTGATACAGAGGAGTTGGAGGCAAAGATAAGTGCGGGGAGGAAGGAGGGCAAGCGCATAAAGTACATGATGGTCACAAATCCCAGCAACCCTACCGGGATGGTGCTTGACAGGAAGACGCTCGAGAGGCTTGTCGAGGTAGCGAAGAACAACGACATAATCATAATAAGCGATGAGATATACGATGAAATAATTTATGCAGGGGTAAAGTTCACTAGCATGTGCCAGGTCGCCAAGGGCGTTCCGCACATAATCCTAAATGGCGCTTCGAAGGACCTTGATGCAACTGGATTCAGGATAGGATTCACGCTGATCCCTGAAAACGACAGGGCATCGGAAGCAATGAGGTTGAAGTTTGAGGAGCTTCTTGGCATGAGGCTGTGCGCGAACACCCCTGCGCAGTATGCGATAGCCGATGGCATAAACAACGTCGATGAGAACAAGAAGGAGGTGAAGGAGCTTGTCGCTGCCATCGAGGAGAGGTCAAGGTTCGCCACTAAACTGATAAACGAGAGCAGGTACATGCACGTTGTGCCGCCCAGGGGTGCATACTATATCTTCCCGAAGCTTGACATGAAGATGCTGAACCTGAAGAACGACAGGGAGTTCGTGCATACGTTGCTACTCGAGGAAGGCGTCCTCCTCACAAGGGGGTCTGGTTTCGGTTGCCACGACCATGTAAGGCTGGTTGCGCTCCCGCCAAAAGAGATATTAGAATTAGCTATAGAAAAGATTAATGCATTCTGCAAGAGGCATTCAAGGTAAGAATAAGAGGACGGAGGCATAGTCTAATGGTAGGACGACACCCTTACACGGTGTAGGTCTGGGTTCGATTCCCTGTGCCTCCATACTTATAAAATAATTGAATTGGCCTTGAATTATAATACTTATTAAGGTCTAATGCAATCCAATTGATGACATGGACAATTTAAAAACAATGTTGGCGCTTGGGATTGTGGTGATAATAGTTATAGCAGCTATTATATTCAGTGGTAGTGTATTATCAAAACAGCATATAAATATTACTACATCCATAAATGTAGTCGCAGATCCTTATTCAAGTGTGCTTAATGTATCTAATTTCAACCTTACAAATCTGATAAATTTGCAGAATAATGAGTTTTATGCTTTGAACAAGCTTAATCTGACTTTTAGCTTGCTTTTAATCCCTACGCCACAACATGTCTTCAATTATAGAATTTATGATGGTAATTCAGTTATAAGACTGCCATATACCGAATCGCTCATAGAGATTGTAAGGTCAAAAAACGGCACATATATATCAGGTAATTACGTGTATATAAATTATACATCGGTCTTTAAGACAGGGGACAATTTTTACGGGTGCACTGACACATCATGTTTTAATGCAACATCCACATCAGCTCCTGAGGTATATCAAGATTTGGCGATATTGAACTTCTCTTCTCTTGATGGATTCGGTAATAAGAATTACACCATACATCTAGCAAATCTGCATCAAACAAGCTATAATGGATATCCTTGCAGTTATTTTTCTATTATAAGGACAAATTCAAGTCCGCAGTATCAAGGAAACGTTTCTATATGTATATCCACAGACAACCATATTCCCGTACAAGTTTCGTATATTATTACGTCTAATTCCTCAAAGACATTGTTACTCAATTTTACGGTTATCAACATTAATAAAAATGTAAATCAGAGTCAAGTTAGTCTTCCAGCACCTGTCAATAACTCAGAATTGAATAAATAACCATAAAGATAAACCAATAAAATTGATTTTTGATATTAGATTCAAACAAACTTTAATGCGTTTGTATATAAAGGGAGTCTGAACTGCTAATTAAATATCATATGCCTCCACATACGCTTCCACATACTATGATTATTATAAACCATTCCCCCCAATATAATCCCATAGTGATATAATGAAAGGAAAAGTGAAGATGTTCAATCCTGAAAGAGGATTCGGATTCATAACCGGCGATGACGGAAAGGACACATACTTCCACAAGACCGCTGTAGAAGGTGGTGCAACCCTAGCTGTAGGCGACTCGGTAGAGTACGAGATAGAGCAGGGAGACCGCGGAGCACGTGCAAAGAACGTAAAGAAGGTATAGTGCCTTAGGTTATGATAAAAAGCAGCCGAAGAGAGTTAGTTTTGTGGGCCGCCTAATAGATATCTTTAGAGATCCAAGGAGATTTAACCAGACTTCAAGTTTCTTGTACCTCGATATTATAGAAAATTATATATATCTATAGTCATATATAGTAAACTATGGAAACAACAACTATACAAATAAGGAAGGCGCTAAAGAAGAAGCTTGAAGAGCTTAAGGCTTACCCTAATGAGACGATGGACCAACTCATCGAAAGACTCGCTGACAGTAAGATAGACTACGAACCTCTTTCTGAAGAAGAGATAAAGGGGATAGAGAAAGGATTGGCTGACATAAAGGCGGGAAGGGTTTATACACTAGAAGAAGTTAGGAAGAAACTTGGGATTAAATGACGTATAACGTCGTCTTATCACAAGAAGCTGAAAAGGACCTTGAATCATTAGATAAGCATGCTATAAACAGAATAGTAATAAAACTAGATAGCATACGGGAACAGCCCCAGAATTATGTGAAACGACTAGTAGGCGTTCCTCTTTACAGTTTGCTGGTAGGTGACTACAGAGTAATTATGGATATTAAAAATAAAGAGATCATAATATTTGTGATTAAGATAGGTCATAGAAGCAGAGTTTATAATGACGTTTAGAGATGCGCGAAATCTGAACTTATATGGGAACCCCGCGCCTCCGAACTCATAGTTATATAACTTATTGTCGATAGCTTATCGGGTATAATTGTGGCTAAATCTTCAAAGAAAGAGGTTCCTGCTAAGAAGAAATCAGGCTATGGCAAGTACATAGCCCTTGCCATCCTGCTGATAATCGCCATAGCTGTCTATTATCTCTACAGCACATACGGATCCCTGCCAATGGCGATACTGAGCGCAAAGCAACTCAATGCCAGCACGCTGCGGTCCATCATGCTTGCAAAGGTTAGTTCCGCTTCGATGGTCAACATGACGTACAGCGGCTCGGTGACCGTGAACATGTCCGATCCGCAGATAGCACTTTACTACAATAAGTCTGGCGGCAGCACCCTTGTGGACTTCCGCATAACGCAGGAGAACGGCACATTCTCAAGGGTACGCGTGACGTTCCAGAACGCCAGCCTGTCAGGCCCGGGATACGTATGTACAAGCTCTACAGCAAATGAGAGTTTCTCATGCTCAAACAACAGCACGCCGCTTGTTCCCCTCCTGAACCTTGGCAGCCAGATCGCAAAGCTCCAGACGCTCGACCACATCTCTATGGGATCATACAGCTTGAGCAGCTTCGATGGTCAGCCGTGCTACATGGTGCAGGGCACAGCCACAGTCATGGCGAACGGCAGGCTGTTCAACACCACAGGATTCGTGCCCGCTGCTTTGAATTTCACCGGATGCCTCTCCGCGCAGTACAACCTGCCCGTGGAGATATACGGCAAGGCAACGAGGTCGAACGGGCAGACCATTCGCTTCTTCATAGAGCAGAGCAATTTCCAGTACGTGGGCAGAGTAGGATAATCACATCATGTGCTTCAGTATCCTTACAGTCCCTTTGTCCGCGTCCACTTCCACCATGTCGCCGTTCTTGAGCATGTGCGTCGCAAAAGAAGTGCCTATTATGCAGGGCTTCTTCAGTTCCCTTGCAAGTATCGCAGCGTGGCACGTTATGCCACCCTCATCCGTGACAAATGCGGCAGCTTTCCTCATTCCAACAACGTAATCGGGCGTCGTCATCGTGGCGACAAGCACCTCCCCTTTCCTTATGTCCTTCACCTGCGCCTTCTTCAGCACCACCCTTGCCCTGCCTACAACAATGCCTTTCATCGCGGTCTGGCCGCGAACTATGTCGCTGTGCCTGGCTTTTTCCTTCCTGACGATCAGTTTTTGCTTCTTCAGGAATTGGTCGAACTTTATTCCAGTAAAGATCCTGTCCCCGAAGTAGATGTAGTGCCTTGACCTCTCCCTAAGAACTGACATTTTAGGCGTCTTATTTGACTTCACCTCATCTATGCTTACATATCTGGCGTATTCGCCGAGTTCCGGATACAGCTTCTTCAGCGTCTTTACTATGACATGGTCTATGTCATCGAGGAAATCCGCTCCTCTTTCGCGCAGCCGCATTGCGAGTTGCTTGTCTTCCTTGCTCAGGTTGCGCATTGTAGGCACATGGTATGAGACGCTAAGGCCGCACCACGCCTTTGCTGCGATATAATAGTACCTGATAAGCTCCTCCCTGCCCCCCAATGCCTTTTTATTCTTCCATGATTTTTCCAGGATGTCCAGCAGATCCCCATACCACCTCATTGTAGTGCGGACAAAATCCTTGTTCCTGCGCATGTTTCTTGTGATGTAGCCCTTCGAGCGGGCGAATATGCCATCCCTATAGTAGACCTCGCCAACCCCTGCATTGACATCGTATATTATGTCGGTGCTCAGGTTATACCAATCGAAGACAGACTTTGGGGCGTTTGTCTCCTGCTCCGCCCATACCTGGAATGCAAGCAGGGAGTTCTCCCTGGTGTATATCTTCTTGTACCTCTTCCCAGCCATCTTGCCACTTTATTTTATCGTAGTAATTGGACGTGTCTGAAGTATATAAATCGTTTTGCCCGAGACGGCCCATTCGATGTCCTGAGGTGAACCGAAGTCGCGTTCTATCCTGCGTACGATGCCAGCAAGCGACTTTGCAATATTTTTAGGGATAGCCAATGATTCACGTTCCGATTTGGTGGCTTTCATCGTGACAACCCCATTATTCCTGAAAAGGGACTTTATTTTCTTAGTTCCGATCTTTATCTCATTGATATCGCCGTTCTTTGCGAGCTCTATGTAGTCAGGCGTGACTGAACCGTCAACAAGCGTATTGCACAGGCCATACGTAGACTCTATGACGACCACCTCTTCATCGGTCACGGGGTGACGGCTGAAGGCGACGCCAGAATATTTCGGGTTTATCAATCTCTGGACTATTATTCCCATCCCAATCCTGCCCAATTTAATGCCCTGTTGCCTGGCATAATGCACTGCTTTCGTTGATCTCTTGCTATCTGCGACTTTTCTTATCGCTTTCAGGGCCCCTGCCTCTGAATTCAATCCAAGTATCGACGTGAACAATCCTGCAAACGCAAGATTGCTTGCGTCCTCGGCAGTC
>JAGWHJ010000011.1 GCA_028866835.1 Microcaldota archaeon
CTTGGTTGGGTGTTTCTGCAGCCATTGGCTTACTTGTTTCCACGACATATTTGCGAGCTTTTTAAGGTCGTTTCGATCTTCAAATACATTATTGTCCACTCCTTCTAGTCCACTTACGTTTTGGCCTGTGTTGTTCGCTTCCTTGCCTATGTAGGCCATATTATCCAAAAGTATATACCTTCTCTTGAGTATGCCTACATCCCCTTCTAATTTGGCTTCTGTGTGTCTAATGTCTTGAAGTAATGTTGTCCTTTCAGTATACGACCTGTCTTATAGTCCATGAAGTCAGAATAAATCATGGATTGCGGCTCTTTTCAGAGATGGGAGAAGAAGCTCACAATCCAGTCCCATATCTGCTGAAGTATGTTCGGCTGGCCGGTACCAGTAGGAATTGTAGTTGTTGAGCCTGCGGTCGTTGTGTTCTGGGCTTGCGTTGTGGCGGCCTGGGCAGTGGTCATGGAAGATACTGTCGATGAGGCACTTGATGGGGACGTGGAGACCGCAGATGTGGAGCTGCTGGGTGCCGTGGAGTTGACAGACGTCGATGTTATCGAAGATGAAGATGCTTGCGCCCTGTAAAGGCTCTCTATGGTCCCGCCGTATACCGTGTAGTTATGGTTGCATTGCACATTGGCCCCCAACCCATAAGCAGTACCAGTGAATAGATAGACCCTGCCATTTGATGTGAAGGAGCATGCAACTGAGACGTCGAGCATCTGGCTTGTGCCAAAGGTCATGGTGTCGGGCAACTGCCCCTGATATAGGCCTGAAGACACCGAGCTGCCGCCCCCTGTCAGATAGATCCTGAAGACTGGCGCCGATGAATTGGTGATGTTAGTCAGGTTGTCCTCAAACATTTCCGAAACAGTTGAGGCACCACCTCCGCCTCCCAGCGGCGTTTGTAGCACTACGAGATTAATTGTGGGATCCACTGACATATAATTGCCATTGCTGACAGAATTGAACACGAAGCTCTGCGTGCCAGCGCCAAGAGAGTTGTACGTTGTTGAAAATCCTTGGCTGAAGCTGTTGACAGGACTGCCATCAAGATAGATGTTTGCCGGCATCTGGTTGTTGGCGGTGACTATGTTCACCGTGACGGTAAGCGGGAAAATCGCGCTGGGACTGCCGCTCAGGTTCATCGTCTGGTTCTGGCTGTTCAGCAGCACATTCGTGCCGTTTGCAAATGAAAACCTCATCTTTATCTGGGGGAAGGAAGGCATCACGTCAAAGGTCTTGCTCATGAACATCGGCAGATAGTTCCCGTTCCCGCCAGTTGAGAACGAGAAGCGGAAGTTTGTGGCGGCGCCCGAGGCCAGCGCATACTGCAGTGTGTTTGTTGTAGTGCCAACAACATTGGAACCATAGAGAAGAGTGGCACTGAGCTGGTTTCCTGGGGTGCTAATGCTGAAGATAACATTGCTTGGGGTGGTGCCGTTGTAGAAGAAGTTTGAGAACAGGGATATGCTTGTGGGTTCTTTTGCAGGCAGGGTGCCCTGTATGCTGTCATCCGAGCTCTTGAGTACGGATATCACATTTGCGCCAAAGTTTGCGACATATAAAAGTTTCCCGTCCGGCGAGCTTGTAACGGAAATTGGCCTTGACACAGCCAGCGAGTTTACGACAACCGCGCTCAATATATTGTCCGTGAACGGATTTATGATTGCAATTGTATTGCTGTTGTAGTTTGTGACGTAGAGTTTAGGGACCTTCGGGTCTATTGTTATCGATGCGGGACCGTTTAGCGCAAGGTTGCCCGCCCCTGTTATATTTGCAACCACTCCTGGATTTGTAGAGGAAGCATTGATCACGCTTACCGTGTTGGTACCGAAATCCGCAACATAGACATAGCCGAAGAAGGTGGCAGCAACTCCCCTTGGTGCGGCACCACTGCCGAGCTGTATCACATTGCCTACCGTCATCGTTTGCAGGTTTATGGGTACGATGGAATTGCTAAGATTTCCTGCGACATATAATATCGGATTTCCACTGCGGTCGAAGAAGGTATCAAGCGCGTCAGGCCCGCTTATCTTGCCTGCCAGCGAGATATTAAAGGCTGAAAAGGGTCGAGGTCCAGACTGCGCCGGGCTCATTATCGTTATGTTGTCGGTGCCGTAATCGGCAAATGCCATTCCGAATCCTATGCTATTCGCTTCCGGCGCAACGGCAACAGGCTCGGCGCCGTTTCCTAGGTTCATCGTAGCCATGACCTGTTTGGTGGCGGTGTTTATTACGGATATGCTGTTCGCCCCATAGTTGACCGTGCCAACAATTGTCGGTGCAGTAGCACTCATCATCTGCGGTGGCGCTACGAGACTCTTCGGCCCAACTCCCACCGGAATGACTGCTGTTATGTTAGATGCAGCTATGTTTGAAGGCACTATGGTTATCAATGTAAGGGTATTGTTGCCGAAATTCGTGACATAGGAAAGGAATCCTCCTGGTGCAAGGTAGTCCAATTCTGGCGTCGCAGGCATCACGCCTATTACTGGTATTGCATTGGGTTGCACGCTTAGGGCCAGTGTGTTTGTCCCAGAATCTTTTACAATGCCATTGAATTGCCAGGCCCCGTAGACGGTATTGGAAAAGACCGTGTTTGACGGATTCATCATGTTTGTTGCAGCTATTATGTTTGTCGATATGACCGCTGGAGTTATGATATTGTATGTGACGCTATTGAAGGTAACCTGGAGGGTGTTGTAAGACGATGCATTTACCGTAAAGGCAAGGTAGTTGCCGCTCGCAGGAAGCGAAACTGTAATTGTATTGCTCAGGCTTGTACCGGAAGGCAGCACGCAGGATCCGCCTGGCTGCGGCTTGCACCATACCAGATTAGCAGTATAGGGCCCTGCGCCGCCATTGATTATCATATTTACCGTAGTGCTCTGATTGTATGTAATGAAAGTAGTCCCAGAGGTTATCCCGGTAACTGCAAGTTGCGCATTAACTAGAATCGGCTGCAACGCAAAAAGCATTGCGATCTGCAAGCACAAAAATAAATATCTAATACGCATTTCTCAATCCCAATTTATCCCAAAACATTATCAAAAGCAATGTTTAAATAGTTTTGCGTCTCCCTGGCCTCTCCGCCAGCCACATTTACAGAAAGATCCGGAGATAAAAACCTAAATGCTTAGTTAGTTTATTATAAATGCGGTGAGAAAATACTACTCGGTGATGGAATGGACCGAATGGAAATAGGAATAGCCGCAGTGGCTCTGACAGCAATCTTGGTAGGAGGCGCATATGCAGCCTCGAACATGACTTCCTTGCTTGGTCCCAAACTACCATAATAGTAGTTATGGCAACCAGTTGACAGCTAACTCTGGCATAACCTCCAACACGCCAATGTCCATAAATGCATTGGCAGCAAATTCTGCAAGCAACTCGAACGCTGTGCACTCTAACACGATAGGCACAACGCATTCGAACGCAATGAACGCAACGAATTCTAGCGCAAACCTGACGGTCGACATAATGGTCGCACAGGCGCAGACAACCAATGCGATGTCGCAGACTTCGAACGCGCTGAAGGCCATACACAATGCCCAGGCATCTGTCCAGCTTGCGATCAACAAGCTTGAGATCCTGCAGGCAAAGCTGGCCGCAAGTGCGAACGCGATAACTGCGATAAGCAACGGCACAAACACGACCAACACGATACATGCAACGGCAACGATAGGCAGCACGTCCAGTGCCCACGCCGGCGCTTCCAACGGCATGGGAACCAGCAACACGGCAGCGGCCAACACGATGGCTGCAAACACGGCAACGACGTCCAACACGATGGCTGCTGGCCATACCACAGCCAACGCAATGACTGGCAATACTGCTGGAAACAACACGTTGCATACCAGCAGCAACAGCGCGACAAGCAATACGGCTGGCTCAAACATAATCTAAGTGCCGGAGCGGTACCGTATTGTTGGAGGAGGCCAAAAACATCGATGAGAAAAGTGAATTGGGGGGAAACCCCCATTTGTTTTTATTGCGCAATGCGCGATTGCTGTGCGCCACTTGCAATATTCCTATGTGCTCCAGGCGGATCCACGGTCTTATCCCCTCTTGGAATGCCGGCAAAGGAAAGACGTATATACTACAAATGAGTACTAGAGATAGTGAGGGATATGGCGAGTAGGAGCCACATAGACCTTGGGCTCCAGAAGGCCATCGAGAAGCTCAAGGCAAGCGGGAAGTACGGGCATGTGCATGGCCCGCGATGCTCCAGCGAGATACAGAGGGTGCTAGAGCCCGAGGAGGAAACGATACTGGAGGTAAGGCAGAGCCACTTCAGGAATATCTCCCCCGAGAGGATAATAGCGACTAACAGAAGGCTTATCATAGTCAGGCCCTCGTTCTGGGGGCACTACTTCGGGTTCAATATGCTTAGATACACTGACATAAGTTTCGTGCCATACAAGCAGCTCATCAGCATAGTGATGTCCAAGGGCAAGTTCCTGTCTACCATACACATGCGCATACACGGGTATACCGACGTGAGTTCCGCCATAAGGAACGAAGGCGAGATAGAGGGGATACGCAACAGGTACGCCATGGCATTTACCGTGTTCATAGAGGATGTTATAGAGGCAAGGGAGGAAGAGGAGCTTGAGGCAATGCACCAGCGCGGCTTTGCGGCCGAAGCTGCAGCCGATCCACCGTACGAAAAGAGCATCACGCTTGAGAATGCGGCCAGGATAGTCAATGAGAAGAGCGTAAAGTTCGTCTGGCTCGGGATAGAGCCAATCGGAGAAGTGGCGGCGATGCTCGGAACATCAACGGACAACGTAGTTACGTTCAACACTGCAGCGGCAGGCCAGATGAGCAAGTCAGAGCTGTCGCAATACAAGGACTGCGTCTTTGTGAGCTACAGCGGCCAGATATCCAGGCACCTTGTCAAGTACCTCAAGCGCGAGTATGATATAGATGCGTACAGCCTCAACCGCGGCATCCTCGAGATCGCAAAGGCTGCATTCGAGAAGTTCAATTAGATCCGCCGAACTGTCCAGGCAGACGAAGTGCAGCTAATTATGCGTTAATGCGAGGCGTGCTAATCAAAAGCCCCTAGAGCCCTGCACCGGATCTTATCTCATCAGCCCAATCTGTGGCCCTGCTCGTCTCGCCTTCAAGCAATGGGCCCTTGGTACCCTTAACGTAAAATCCAGTAGGTTTGGCTATTATCTTGGCTCCCGCCCTTTTCAATGCCCTTGATATGTTCTTTGCAGCATCCCCACTTGCGAAGCTCCTCAGCCTCGTATCAAATGCAGCTGCCTTTATCCCCGCAAGCCCGTCCTTGCCAAGGCCTTCCAGGAACTTCTTGGTAGGAGACGTGGGGCTCCACGCGTTTATGGGGCTGCCTACAACCAGTAGGTCTATCCCCTCAAGATCCGCATCCTTTATCCTCCTTACTGAGACTGCCTTGACATTGCCGCCCAGCTGCCTGGCGATGCTCTCGGCAACAATCTTCGTGTTTCCGAAATTCGAATCATAGACCACGAAGCCCTTCATATCAAGCCACACCTCACTGGATCTTACCATCGCTTTTGTATGCATCCTATATGCTATTATTCCCAGATCAACTTAAATAGCCTATCCAACACGGTCCGGAAGCTGCATCTCCAAGCCAACAAGGCCACTCTATGTCAAGGCAGAATTCCTGCGGCCGTCAAGCACTGACGTATAGCACTGTCCCGCCAAGAGCACCGTCATGGCACCAGTCGACCCTGAGCCTTCACCCCCGGCTCACGGCTTTCTTCACAAGCGCTGCGATCTTCGCCTCCTCAGAGGCGGTCAACTTTGTCAGTGCGAAGACGACAGGCCACATGGCGCCCTGATCAAGGTTTGCCTTATCGCTGAAGCCCAAAGTCGAGTATCTCGCCTTGAACTTTCCCGCATTCTGGAAGAAGCATATGACCTTGTCCCCATTGGCATACGCCGGCATGCCGTACCATGTCCTGGGAGAAAGTTCCGGCGCGCTGGCGGTGATGATGGCATGGACCTTCTTGGCCATGGAGCGATCTGGCTCCTTCATCTTGGCGATAGCGGCAAGCACGGCTTCTTCACCGCCTACCTTCGAATTCTTTTCCTGAAGGTACTCCTTCATTGCGGCTATCTCCTCCTTGCTCAATCCCTTTGCCCTATTGCCTGCCTTTTTCATCTCATCCATGTTATCCACCAACTATCCACCGAGCATCTCCCCCAGCTTGTCCATCTGGGAGTTCCAGCCCATCTCTGCCCCCTTTATCGCGAACTCCGCCTTCTGGTTTGCCTTAGTAACCGCAAAGCGCACGTCTATCTTGGTCTTGTTTCCAACTGGCGTTAGGTTGACGGTGACCATTGTTTCAAGCACGAGGCCCACCACGTCATCAGATGCGCTTGAGGCAAAGACAAGCCTCGTCTTTGGGGTCACCTCCTTGAAGACGCCGTTCATCGGCCACTTCTGTCCAGCAGCCTCTCCGAGCTCCTTGCCCGCAAGCATCACTATCCTGATCTTGCCGCCTGGTTTCGGGTCCCATTCACATGTTGGGTTCGTTACCCCCCTCGGGCCCCACCACTGCTGCACCAGCTTCGGGTCCATCCACGCATTCCATACAACTTCCTGCGGCGCATCAAAAACGCGCGATATTGTAAACTCCTTTATTGGTTGTTCCATGTTCTCACCTTTTTCTAGCATTCCTCTTTTTCTCATTCGCGAGTACTTCGTCGAGTCTTTGAAACCGCTCCTCCCACTGCTGCTTCATCTGGAGCGTCCATCTCTCAACCTCGCCTATCGTCTCCGGGTTTAGCTGGTATATGCGCTGCTGCGCATGCCTTTCAACTGTGACTAGCTTCGTTTCACGCAGGACCTTCAGGTGCTGGGAGACCGCCTGCGCGGTGATGTTGAATTTATCGCATATCTCTGTCGCTGTAAGGCTGCCCCTGCCTGCAAGTAGCTCCACGATCCTTCGCCTGTTTGGCTCGGCAAGGGCATAAAATACATCCATGATTGTCTTATAAACCAACTACTTTATAAAGATGTTGCTTAAATAATGTATAAAAACCTACAAGCTAGAATCGCATACCGACCATCCGGCGACCCTCACCGCACAATGGCCTGCCTATGTCATGTTGTGCATTGCCATGGCTCTTGTAGATTCTTCCATTGAAAATGCAGTACCACTCTTGCCCTTAACGTAAGTTACCGTGGGGGAAACCTCGAGAAGCAGAGCCATGGTTCTATTCTGCATTATCAATTCATTGTCAATGTGGAACATCAGCGTCCTGTTCGGCAGTTCGACCGGATATGTGATGCCATTTACCTCTATTGCAGCAGAGGTGATGTTAAAGGTTATGGCACCTATGCACAATCCGGAGGCCAGCTCCGTGTTGGCAATCATCCTGCTGTTGTTCGTCACCGACATCAGATTTATGGTGCCTCCATTTCCGATCTCTGCCCTGCTGATGTTGCCGCTGGAGTTGAGATACGCGTATATTGGGCCGTATGTTATTGAAAGATCTTGCGTGCCATTGGGCACATTCGGCGGATCGGCCAAGAACAATTCAACGGTGCCATTAGTATTTGCGGTGTGCGCATTTCCCTCCAGCGTTAAAAAGTACAGCAACAGCGCGCCGCATATGAGGAGAATGGCAAATGGGATGGTTAATGAGCGGTGGATTTTCCGGTCCTTGCCGTATCCCATCCCTATGCCATTTCCGCTGCCGCCGTCGCGGTTTAAAGTGTAGTATTTTATATTCCTGAAATGCTGGTCAGGAATCTTCCTTACGAGCCCCATCCGCTCAAGTTCCCTAAGGTGCTGGATGGTTGTTGTTGAAGTCAATTTCAGTCTGGGGTATATATCAATAAGCCTCATGTCTTCTTCTTGCAGCATTTTCAATATCTTGTTCTTTGTCTCCGAAGTTCCGCTCATTATCTCCCCAAAAACCTATACGAAACCTATTATCATCTAAATATATATAAATGCCCATGGATGATATTAAGTGGGATGAACATGAATCTAGTGGCAATCTTAGTTGCTGTGATCATTGTAATAGCAATAATCGCCATAGCAGCGTATTTTTATTTGTCGCAGAACGTCTCGGCACTTGGAAATAACCCGACTACTGCAAACACCCAGGTAAACGAAACTGGCATGCACAACGGAAACCCAATGACTCATAATTCTATGAACGAGACAGGAATGAATAATGAGACCGGCATGACGCACAATTCAATGAACGAGAGCAACTCCATGGCCGAAAATGCCATGGGCAGCAACTCGATGTCAGGGAATTCCATGGCCGAAAATACCATGGGCAGCAATGCCATGACTGAGAACTCGATGGCCACAAACATGAGTTCGAGCTCCACTAATATGAGCCATTAACATGTATCGGGCCGGTGGATGTAGATGAAGCAGCGTGACCTGGTATTCCTCAACTCGGTATTCTTTGTCATAGGCTTCGTCTCTGTCTTCTCCGTAGTTGGCATAGTATTGCAGACCCTTGTGTCCCAGGTTGCGCTAAGCTTAATGAATGACCTGAGGCTTATCGGAGGGGGCATAATAATCGTCTTTGGCATAGCGCTGATCCTCTCAACAAGATACTTCATACCCATATTTACGCAGGAATACAAGATTCATGTCAAGAGATCCTCGTTCAGCAACAGCTTCGTATCGTCTTTTGTTTTTGGCGTTGCTTTTGCAATAGGATGGACGCCTTGTGTGGGCCCGATACTCGGGTCGATATATGCGCTGGCGATAACCTCCCCCAGCCTGGGCTTCCTGCTTCTACTTGCATATTCTCTTGGCCTCGGGATACCGTTCCTCATAGTCGGTGCGTTCGTATCAAAGTTTACTGAGTTCATGAAAAGGGTCAAAGGCCTGCTAAAGTACTTCAACATAGTCGGAGGCCTTTTCTTGATTGGAATAGGGCTGCTTGTGGTGACAGACTACATAGGCGTGCTTTCGGTATTCCTGGTAGGAACGAACGGATACATATCTTTCAACGGCCAGCTTAACTTCCTTATAGCAATATTGGCGGGCTTCCTGACATTCCTTTCACCATGCATACTTCCCCTGGTCCCTGCGTATCTTTCCTACATCGGCGGGACCACTACCGAGGCGGCGAAATCATGAAAATAAACATCTACGTCATCGTATTTGGCATAATCGCGCTGCTTATTATAATTGCAGGCATTTCAAGCATCTTCTTCAGCGGTCCCGGAGCCAACTCCCCAAACACCTCTCCGATAAATGTTACAAATCTGAAGAATTACGGACCTGCACCAAACATACAAGGCATATCTGCATGGATAAATTCCCGGCCGATAAACCTGACCCAACTTAAGGGAAAAGTCGTGCTTATAGATTTCTGGACCTATTCGTGCATAAACTGCATAAGGACAATACCGCACCTTAATGCATGGGAGAACGAGTATGGAAACAACGGATTGGTGATAATAGGCGTGCATACGCCTGAATTCCAGTTCGAGAAGAATTACAGCAATGTACTCAATGCAGTGAATCGGTTCGGAATAAAGTATCCCGTGGCACTGGACAACAATTACTCTACATGGATATCCTATAACAACCATTACTGGCCCGCAGACTACCTTATAGACAAGAACGGCAACATACGGGTTGAGCAGGCAGGCGAGGGCGATTACAACCAGACCGAGAAGCTAATAAGGGCGCTCCTTGTTGATGCAAATTACAGCATTCCAAACCAGATGACAAATGTGAGCATGGGGGTCAATTTCTCAGAAATAGGCTCCCCCGAGATGTATTTCGGCTACTCCGAGATAAGTGCACACGGAAGCTATTTCAGCGGCAACGACATGATGTCTCCTGAGAGCACGTTCAATTATACTGCAGGGAACTTGACGCAGCCGAATACCATATACCTGGCAGGGCAGTGGTACGACGGGCCCGACAGCATGGTTGCTACGTCAAACTCCTCCAAGATCTTCCTTATCTACAAGGCCAAGAACGTGAACGTGGTGGCATCCGGCAGCGGGCATAGCACCAGCATCGCCGTAAAGCTCGACGGCGAGAGCCTGAACCAGTCGTCGCTCGGGAGCGACGCAAAGGTGTCGGGAGGGGAAGCAATCGTCAATGTGAGCTCGTCAAGGCTCTACAACCTCGTATCGACGCCTTCCTACGGCATACACGTGCTGGAGATCGACGCAAGGCCGAACTTCAGGATATACACCTTCACCTTCGGATGACGTGCTTATTCAGAAGACGAAGAAGCTCTTCCCGAAGAAGAAGCTCGAGAGCGTCCTCGATGCCTCCAGTATTATGACCCCGGCAATGCCGTAGCCCAGCAGCCTCTGGTTTACCCTGAACTTGAAGTGCCCTCCTAACAATATGCCTGGCACTCCGCCCAAGATCAGCAAGCCGGCGAAAGGCAGGTTTACGTGGCCCAAGTACAGCTGCGTTATTGTGGCTGCCAGTAATATAAGGCCGCCTTCGAATATAGCGACGCTCACAGCCGTCCTGCTGGGAAACTTGAGCAGTATTATAAGCGCGGAAACAAGCACTGATCCTGTAGAAACTCCCGTAAGGCCGGCTATCAACCCGACAACAACACCTACTGCGAGTCCCTTGATTCTTAGGCTGCGGCCCATCTCGGGATCCTTTGTATGCACTACGCGCCTCATCCTGAACTGATATATCATGAGGACTGCCACGGCAAGCAATACCGCAGCCAAAAGAGGGGGGAACAGGTTCCATGAGATTATGGCCGAGCTATAGAATGCTCCAATAGCCGCCAATGGCACGCCAGTGATGGATATCATGAACAGGTAATTGGGCCTTAGCGATTTCTTGAAGTAGTTCTGGAGGCTGCCAAAGAACTTTGTAACTGTCCCTTGTGTTGTTGCCGTGCCTACCACAAACGTCTTTCCTACAAGGCCGCCGAAGTCGAGAAGCAGTATGGGCGTCATAAGCGCGCCTGAGCCAACGCTGGTAAGCCCCACCAGCGCCCCGACCACGAATCCTAACGCGATTATGCCTGCTATTGTTATCGGATCCAAGGCATCACCATTAATGTTATTTAATGTTGTAACATTAACCTATATAAAGGTTATTAAAAGCCCTCGTATCTGCTTGTAGCATTGCTGTCTCATAAACGGCTCTCGAAAGCCGAATTACGGAGCAAAAATAAATTTCTGTAAGCATTTAAATATGAGACAAAGCCAGTAGGCATTTGAGATAAATGGCAGTAAAAGCAAGGCCGAATCTGGCTAATGCCACCCAACAGGCAACCGCAAGTGAAGGGCCCAAGATCGTTGACAAGGATGCGCTGGGCAGATTCCTGGCCGCCTCTGCGAAGGGCGGTACCTTCAAAGAAATAAGCAGAATTACGGACGTAAGCCCACAGGCTGTCCGGGCACGATTTAAACGCATGGAGGCTGCAGGATACCTGATCAGGGCAAACGGAGACCATAGAATAACCTATACGCCAACTCCTTTGGGAGAAGAGCTGTTCAGGGACGTTGCCAGAGACATGCCGGAACTTGACATGCCCGTTAACGGCAATCCGATTACCTTACAAATGCGTGCGGATAGTTCACAACGGATACTTGGTCTGTTTGATGAAGGGAATACCCCTGCCCAGATACACGAAAGTACCGGGCTGACCGAGCAATATGTAAGGAAAGTCCTGTTAAGGGAGGGCCGCATAGAAGGCAGGAAGATAATCGATCTCACAAGGGAGGAGGTTGAGGCAACATTTGATGCTGGCGGCACAATCAGAGAGATGGCCGCGCGCCTGGGCATCGGCGAGGGAAGTATGGCAAGGTTGCTCAGGGAGCACGACCTAAAGAAGACGGCATCACCGACCAGGGAGCAAGTCGAAGAGGCCTTCCGCATGGGCGGAAAGCTCGACGAGATGGCCAAGCGCGTTAAAGTCGGCAGAACGCGCATGGCAGCGCTGCTTGAAGATTATGGCCTTAGGGAGATAAGGCGGAGGAGGGAGCAGCCCATAACCCCAGAGCAGGTAAAGGCGACATTCGATGAAGGTGGCACCATAAGGGAGATGGGCGAACGCATCGGCATCACCCGTGGTTACATGGGCCGCCTTTTAAAGAGATATGGTCTTAAGAGGGTGCTGGTAACAATGGATCAGGTCGAAAGCACATTCCGCGCCGGCGGCACGCTAGAAGAAATGGCTGACAGGATCGAAGTCAGCAGGGGCTACCTGGCCAAGCTTTTGCACGAATACGGCCTAAGGGAAAGACCAAAATCAGTTACAAGGGAGCAAGTGGAGGAAGCCTTCCGCGAGGGCGGCACAGTGGAGCTCGTCTCGGAACGCATAGGCAGGAGCCGGCAGCACACTTCCCGCCTGATGGAGAGATACGGCCTGCGCGAGATAAAGAGGAAAAGGCCTACACCGTCGCAAGCAGAAGTAGAGGCCGCATTCCACGACACACACAATCTGGCTGAAATGAGCGCGGCTCTGGGCATCGGCAGAAAGAGGGCGAGCAGCCTGGCGAAGGCGTATGGCTTAAGAAGGGGCGACGAATTCACCAAAGCACAAGTGGAGGAAGCCTTCCGCGCGGGAGGAACCGTAAAGGCGATGGGCGAACGCCTGGAAATATCCCCATCGCGTATGGCGAGGCTACTTGAAAAGCATCGGTTGAGGAGCATCAGAAGAAATTATCCAAAAAGGTCCCGTGAGGAGATCCTCGAGGCCCATTCGAGCTCCTCCTCGATCGAAGAGATGAGAATGCGCCTCCGCTGCGGATACGGCCATGCAGTTTATTACATCGAATCGTTGGGCCTGGCTCCGTTCCCGGAGCAGGTACTCGAGGCGGACATCTCAAGGATGGTGGTGGATTTCAAAGCTCTGAAGAATGAACTTGCCGCAGCAGCAAGGAAGGGGAACGTTTCAGAGGCTGAGCTCCTCGGCGATCAGCTTGCGTCTTCAAGGAAACATATTGAAAGAGGCTTGGCGGACCTCAAAAGGCTGCATAGGTCCATAAGGCAGAACCTCACAGACGGAGGGATGCATGGCGCAGAACCGTCCCATTCCTGATTTAAAAAGCTGCGCCTCTCAGTCCATGAAATTATAAATGCCAGCAGATAAATCTATGCTGATGTAAATGAAAATCCCTTCAAAGAGACTCAAGAACGGCTTCGAGATGCCTGTCTTCGGCATCGGTACATGGCGCATGGGCGGGAGGTTCGAGCGCGATCCATCAAACGATGACGATGCCGACATCCAAGCGATTAAGAATGCGATAGACCTCGGCATCACACACATAGACACCGCCGAGAGATACGCCGAAGGCTACGCGGAGACGCTGGTCGGCAGGGCTATAGGGGGCACAGACAGGAAAAAGCTCTTCATAGTGTCCAAGGTGGCCCCCTACAATCTCACATACGATGGCATAATCGCAGCAGCCAAGCGGAGCCTCGAAAGGCTGCAGACAGATTACCTCGACCTCTACCTTATACACGCGCCGAATCCGGGCATACCTATAAAGGAATCGGTCTCCGCAATGGACTATCTTGCGGACCAGGGAATGGTCAGGAGCATCGGCCTCTCCAATTTCAATCCCTCCCGTTTCGAGGAGGCCCAGTCTCACGCAAGGCACAAGATAATCGCGAACCAAGTGCATTACAATCTCATCTTCAGGGAGATAGAAAGGGAGGGGGTTCTTGATTACTGCCAGAATAACGACGTCATGCTCATCGCCTGGAGGCCTGTGGAGAAGGGGGCGCTGACAGGCAAAGGCATCAAGCTGCTTGATGATATATCGCAGAAATACCGCAAAACGCAGGCGCAGATAGCGATCAACTGGCTGGCATCCCAGCCTAATGTTGTGACGCTCTCCAAGATGCGGAACATCGACCATCTCAGGGAGAACCTCGGCGGGATAGGGTGGACCATGGATGGCAGCGACATAGAGAGGCTTAGAAAAGAATTTCCCGGGCAGAAATACGTCTCCGATGCTGTCCCTCTGATATGATCATATTGCCTGCTGCGTTGCGTTGATGTACCGCTGCGGCACAACGAATTCCGACTGCGATACATTCGTGGATACCAGATCCGCTGTTAGGGAAAAGGAATTGGGCAGGCCTGCGGAAACCAGCGTTTCATTCAGGAACAAGGGGAAGCCGTACTGCTTGTCAAGGCAGATGTCAATTACGCTGTAGTTCGACCGTGTGTTTGCGCTGGTCACGTTCGAGATTGCGAAATAGTCGCAGTTTCTGCCGAATACGTCCTTCACGCCGCTATAGCTGACCGAATTGTTGAAGACGAGCAGCGCCAGAGGCGTCACGTTCGCAATGGTGTAAGGCGTCACCTCAAGGTAGCTAAATCCATTGTCGCCATGGCTGCACGAAAGGCTTGAATTTGTGACGCTATTCGACAGATATGACGTGTAATTGAAGCATGTAAGCATCGTGTTCGTATTGTAATAGTAGACCTTGCTTATGTTCTTCGCTATTGTTGAACCATTCTGCGAATCCGCGTACGTGACCACGCTGCTGAATACCGATTTGTTGTAGCTGCCGAACTTGTAGGAATCGAGAGTCTGGTTGCTCGTTACAGCTATGGTGTGATTGCCAGGAGCCGTTATGTAATTTATCGAATTGCCGAAGTAGTAGGACACATGCATATTGGTTATGTTTGCCGACTGCCTGAGGTCGTTGATGAAGAGCGCCTGGGTGGCGTTGAGATTGGATCCGGAGACATTGTTGAGGACCTGGTTGCTTGTCAGGCCCGTGCCCGAAGCTCCGGAGAATTCATAGTATGCCAGTGCCATTACCGCAAGCACCGCTGCCAGGATGGCGACGTAGATCAAGGGGCTCCGCATTCCCCCAGCCGCTTTGGCGTTAGTTCCAGGATTGCTATTTTTCGCGTCCATAAATGTCATCTTGGTTTCAATGGATCAAAGCTGCCGCAATGCGTCTATCGGCTGCATCTTTGACGCCCTCCACGCAGGGTATATGCCTGCCAACGCCGCAACAGAAACGGCCACTATCAGCGCTTCGGCTATTGTCCCTAAGGTGAAAACAGGTTCGAACGACAGGCCGCTCGAAGAGCCCGAGGAGCTTGAAGGACCGCCAAATTGGGCATTGTCCCCACCACCTCCGCCTCTGACCGCGACTGCCTGGCCGCTTCCGGCTTTGCCTCCTCCTGACGGGGCGCTGCTAAAACTGCCCGAGCCTCCTCCCGTGCTCGTGGAATTTGGCGAAGAGCTGGAGCTTAGCGAAGCCAATGTATACGCCCCTCCCGCACCTACCACGAGGCCCACGATTCCCCCCGCAAAGCCTATGATCATCGCCTGCACGAGGAACATCACAAGCACCTGCCTGCTAGTGAATCCGATGGACTTCATTATCCCTATCTCGTGCGTCCTCTCGAGGACGGCCATGAGCATTATGTTCATTATCCCTATCGATGCCACCAGAAGCGATATCCCTGCTATGAAGATGAGGAGCAGGCTGATCCCGCCTATCACCTGGTTTACCGTAGCCGCAATCTGCTGCGTGCTTAGGATGCGCGCATTGTTTCCATAGATATTCGTTAGCGTAGTGGTCAGCGGAGTGACGCTGCTTGCGTTGGTCGCCTTCACCAGTATCACGTTAAAAGAGGACCTGCCCAGCAGTTCCTCCGCTGCGGCCTCCGACATTATGACCGCTGTATTGACCGATATTATGAAGCTCGAATATGACTGCAGGATGCCCACTACCGGGACTGTGTACGACTTTGTGGATCTCCCTCCCCCAACCTCCAATGTCACCGGCGTGCCTATTGTTACGCTCTGCCTGCCTCCGTTGGATGACGGGAATGCAAGGCTGTATCCGATGACGGAAGTCGGTGCAACAGTGTTGTTGTAAACCGACCCCTGGTATATGTTTATCCCGCTGAGCAGGCCCTGGAGTCCCTGGGACGATATACCGATCACGGACACGGATGTGTTCTCGCTGGCTGTTTTCAGGGTCCCGGAACCCTCGACTATCGGTATCACTGAACTCACATTGGGAAGCGAGGATATCCCGGTGGTATCTGCCAGTGTAAACCCCGTGCTCCTCGTTGATGTCAGTATTATCGAAGTGGGGCCCAGCGCCTGGAGGGAGCTCTGCACGCTTGCGCTTATGCCTGCGGTCAGTGCGGTAAGCGAGACGATCGCGGCCACGCCTACCATCACCATGATTATTGTGAGCACCGTGCGTACCTTCTTCTCGCTAAGGTCCTTATAGCTAAGCCATAGGATGTCCTGCAGCTTCATTTACTGCGCCTTTTCCTCTCCCTGTAAAGCATCACTCCAAGCACTATGACTATTACCAGCAGGATCAATGTTGCCAGGAAGTAGAAGCCACCGCCACCGCTGGCCGTTCTGTACTTGGCAACATCTGACGAATTTAACGCAAGGGCGGCTCCCAAAGTGACCGATGTGTTTGCCCACGTGGTGGTGTTCTGCCTGAATCCATTCAGGTAAGTTATCTTTATCGGTATCGAATAGGTGCCGCTCTTCAGGCTGGTGTTCGTGTTTATCGATACAGTGACCGGGGTTTGCGCGTCAGCCCCGATGTCCCCTACAAATACCGTATTCGAGCCGTAGTTCGAGAATCCGCGCGGCAATATCGGGGTTACGGCCACTGCAGATGCTGTTGCGGTTCCTATGTTTGTCAATACGAACGATGTCGAAAATATGTCCCCCGGAGACGGTGCTCCCGGAGCGTTCGTGAATCCGCTCGTGCTTATGTTTGTAGAACCGCCTGATATCATCTCTATATTCTGCTCTATCTGATTCAGCTTTGTCCCGTTGTAGAAGTTCACAGTTAGGTTAAGCGGTATGGTCGCCGAAGCGTTCCTTGAAACGTACAGGCTTTCGTTCAGATTCATGGACTGCCCCGCCCCAATCGCGTTGACCTGTATCGGCTGGTCCGATAGTATCGCAACTCCGTCGGTTGCTGGCACTGAGAGCTTGACCGACAGAGCGCTCAGCGTTGTGGCCCCGGTATTTGTCAGGTTTATCCTGACATTCTGTATGTTCCCGGCATTCAGCGTCCTCTGCGTCAGATTGACCGAAAGCTGCGATGGGCATACCTGGGTCTCGAAGGTCAGGTTTCTTGTCTCGGTGTCTGAGTAAAGCTGGTAGAAGTAATACGTTATCCCTATTCCCGGATTCATTATCGATGATGCATTAGCAGTTACAAACACCGGCAGCATTGCAGTAAAGTAATTGCCTGGATTGATGTTGTTTGTGCCTGCGGTGCTGCTGCCTATGGCATATACGCTCTTGGAACCGCTTATGCTTAGCTGCACGTTCTGCATCGTCGGCCCGGAGAGCGTAGGCGCGCCGGCATTAAGCTGGGAAGGCGTCCCGCCATTGGATACTGTTATTGGTATGTGATTTATCTGGCCCCTGCAGAGATATGCGGCGTTTGAGGTTATATAGAAGTTCGGCGGCGTTGGTATGGGCGAAGGGCCGCTCGTCCCGGCAAATGCCAAGGGCAGAAGGGCCGCCTGCGCGAACAGCACCGCAAGCATAGAAAGTATCCAGATTCTCATTTCACTACCTCCTCTTTTTCCATTTTACCATCCTTAATATAAATCACCCTGTCGCAGGTCCTCGTTATGTCTGGGTTGTGCGTGATCATCACTACAGTCACCTTCCTTTCATTGCATATCTTCCTGAAGAGCCTCACGACCTCGTCACCAGATTTTGTGTCGAGGTTTCCCGTAGGCTCATCTGCAAGCAGGAGCGAGGGATTGTTTACTAATGCCCTGGCTATCGCGACGCGCTGCTGTTCCCCGCCGCTTAATTTATTGGGCGTAAGGTGAAGCCTGTGCCCGAGCCCCAATTGCGTAAGCAGCGCATCCGCCCTCCTCTTCCTCTCTTCGGATGGCACTCCTATTACCATGAGCGGAAGCTCTACGTTCTTCTCCGCGTCGAGCCCGTTGATCAGGTTAAACGCCTGGAACACGAAGCCAAGCTGCCTGTTCCTGAACTCTGCAAGCATGTCGCCCTTCATCTCCGATGTTGCTATGCCGTCTATGTATATCTCACCCTTCGTCGGCCTGTCTATCGTGCCTAGCATGTTCATGAGCGTAGACTTGCCGCTGCCGGAAGGGCCTACTATAGCGTCAAACTCGCCCTTCTTCAATGCGAAAGAGACGCCGTCAACGGCCCTTACCTGCGTGTCTCCGGCTTGAAAAATCTTGGAGACATTCGTAACCTTTACTGAATAATCAGGCATGATTCGTTTAGCACCTCCCCTATTAAAAAGCTAGTAGTGCGTTTCGGTTTTTTCATTCGGTTTTCCCGAGCTGGTCGATATAGTCCCTGTGCACGTAGCACCAGTTCCACTCCATGCCGGGAAATGCGGTCATCATGGTGTGGCGTGTCGCTTCGAAGTGTTTGGTCGCATGTTTGCCGATTGATGAATCGCAGCACCCTACGTGGCCGCAATCCAGGCAAAGCCTGAGATGCACCCAATGTGTGCCGTCCTTGAGGCATTCTTCGCATCCTTCCGGTGTCCTGGGTTTTACAAGCGGCTTACGCACTCCCCTCGAATGTATGCAGCTCAACATGCAAACACTATCTGGCCTTGAAATATTCCATTAACGGCTTCCAGTACCAATCCTTCCAGCCCTCGGTATAGTCCTTGATCTGGCTTTTAGGCACCTTCGACTGGACCATCGTGAGCTCGGTCCTCCTCCCGACCCGCCTAAGCGTTATCGTGACTATCGATGGCGGATAGCCATCCGGCCATTCGGAGGTACTCCACTCCTGCACTATCCTTTTGTTCTTTACCAGCTCCAGGTTCTTCCCAGTTATATAATTGTCCCATGCGGCCATCTTGCCGCCCTCTCTCGGCACTATCTTTGCCTTGCTGCCAGTAAACTTAGAGTGTATCCTTGAATCCATGTACGCCCTGTAGACCTCTTCGGTAGTAGCGTCTATCATGATCTTCTGCTTTATTGTTCCGGTCTTGTTCTCCATGTGAAATCCCCATGTTATGTGCGCAGGTAAACTATAAATATGACTAAGCGCCAGTTCAAACTGACTGTTTTTGAGCGAGATCTGCTGGCATGATTCATTGCACCAGATTACGGTGCAATCGTATACGGCGAAAACATGCGAACTAAACTGAGACCTATTTCGGACGACCTAGTCGGCGTGAGAAGGGCTACCGGGAGGTTCGAGGTCCAGTTGGAGATACCCCAAACGTCGACGCTTACGGAAAGGGAGATAGACAAGATACTCGCTGCAAGCAGCTGGAGCGCCAATCCCGCAGCCATTGCGGATGGATACGAGGGAGGAAGGTCCATACTCCTGCGCAGGGACGAGCCGATCAGAAAGGGGCCCGTCAAGCTAGGCGGCCTGCAGGTCAGCGGCATAGGCTACAAGCGGCTGGAGCTCGGCAACGACCACTTCGGCACTAGCAGGGACAACGGCTTCCACGAGCCCAGCAGCGAGAATTTCATGGCCATGGTAGGCGGAGGAGACCTGATGTCAACCGCCCGCGCAAGGGGCAGGAAAGTTATCTCCGATACCCCCAGCTACAGGGCTCTCGGAACGTACACTTCAACCGAGTTGGCGGAGAAGATAAGCAAGACCAACGAGATTAGCGGCGTGCCGCTTGAGAGATTGCTCGTGCCGCATGTGGAGGCATACGGCAGGTACCTTGCCCCGTCTCTGCAGGGCCGTGACGGTCCGTTCGGCTTCATCGTGTTCCCCGTGCCGGATCCTTCAAAGGAGAGGGCCATAAACGACTTCCTTAGGCCGTTCCACGCAGCTGTAAAAGGCATGGGCCATGAGGATGCGCTATCATTTTTCCACCGCGATCTCTCCCCATATATAGGGATACTCGTGAATGGCCTCAGGGAGCTGCACGACGAAGGCAGAAGGGTGCACCTTCAAACGCACATGGGCAACTTTTACATAATAGAAGGGATTCCGTACCTTGTGGATTGGGGCACCATGAGGAGGCTGGGCAACAATGCCTATGAGAACATAATCAACAGGTGCCTCGATATAGAACGTCCTGTCGACGACTACGCAACCCTATTGCGAAAGATCTTCGCGTCTATCACCGAGGTACAGGCAGGTGAAGGAAAACTGGCCGCATTCGAAAAGGTCCTTTCAGCATACGCAAGAATCCCGCTTGAGGAGGTTGGCATGGCTCAATTCAGCAGGGCCCTCATCGAGACCTTCGGAAGGTTCCCGACATACGTGGAGGCCTCCGTGGAATGGATGAAGGCCAGGGGCATGGAGGGATACAGGAACGTCGTGGTCAGGCCTGCAAAGGCGAAGGCAGGAAGAAACGAGCCGTGCCCATGCGGGTCCGGGAAGAAGTATAAGCACTGCCATGGCTGAAAACCGAATTATGGGCAGCTTACCTGACTTTGTACACGTCGCTGCCCACGGAGACGGGATGGTTTACCTTTATCCCTACGTCATCGCCCTCTCCTGCCTCAATCACATCCTCTCTGTTTATCTGCATGCTTGAGACCTTCTGCCTTATTGCGTCATCCCCGCTAACTATCTCGATGGTGTCCCCCACCTTCAGCCCCAATCTGAGCGTTATCGCAGCGACGTTTATCTTGTCGAAGAACTGCTCCACTGTCCCGACAAGCACTTTGCTGCCTGCCGCAGGCCTGGCCGGCAGCACCTCGCCGCGCTGTTTCGCCTCCCACTCCTCCACCGATTCTATCGTGTTATCGATGTCATCCATACAAGCCTATAATCCAGATAAAATAATAAATCCGCATCTTTGTTGATGGTCCTTTAGCCCAGCGATAACAGCACCAGCCCGAGAACAGCAATCGCTACCCCACCGATCTGGATCTTCGTTATCCGCTCATGAAGCAGCATTATGGCAAGCAGGACCGTTACCACAGCCGCGGCAGCGGTGATCGGCGCAACTATGTCAACGTAATTGTAAATGACCCCTAAATTGTAGGCAAGGAATGACGCGACGATCAATACTGATACGAAAAAGAGGTTTTTCGATTCCTCTTTCGGAAGGCTGAAATCCGCCTTGATTATTATGCCGTACAGCAAGATAAAAAATAGCCTCGCAAAATACACAAGAAATATCGCAGAAAATACCCCCAGCGCCTCTGTAAGTATGCTTATTAAAAAGAAGTATACTCCCCAGCCCAGCATCGATACCAAGCCGTACTCAACGCCGCTGTGCAGCTTTCTCGAGCCCAGCCTCAACAGGTCCCCTGTATTCAATGAAACCAGTATGGTGCCGAAAATGACCAGGCAGATGAACAGGACCTGCAGGTCTGTCACTATCTCATTGAGGAATACAAAGCCGAGGATCGCGCTGATTGCCGCCCATCCTGAAGTGACCGGGGCTATTATCGAGGCGCTTCCGAACTGGAGTCCCTTCATCATGAATATGCTGCCCGCTGCCGAGCCGAGCCCTGCGCCCATTATGATCGCCAGCAGATACGGCGTTATCGGGACGTAGTGGAAAAGGAACAATGCCAGGATGAACGTGGTGATTACCTGGAAGACCGTAGGCCAGAGGGCGGTCCTGAAAGCGCCTATGCTCTTTGAGGGCCTTACGAGGAGGAAGTCCACCACGCCGAAGCCGAGCATGGACGCCACCCCGAATATTATGCCCAACACGAAGTCCATGAATACGCAGCCCGAGGAATCAGTTGCAGTTCAGGATATTAAGCTTTTCAAGCCGTCCAAAACGCTTGGGCTTTAGAACAGGCTCTAGGCGGATAAAGGCAACAATTATATAAGCAAGCGGCCAATACTAAAGCATATGCAAGACAAAAACGAATCATACGAGGAGGAAGCCAAGCGCCTGATAAGCGACAACAAGTACATGGTCGTGGCGACATCCGACAAGGATGGAAACTCATGGGCGGCGACCGTATTCTACGTATACGACAAGAAATACAATTTCTACTTCCTTTCCGCAGTAGATTCCAGGCACTGCGAGTTCATCAACAAGAATCCAAAGGTTGCGTTTGTCATATTCGATGCAAATCAGCCCATCGGCCATTCGGAGGGCATACAGGCCCTGGGGCGGGCATCATTCGTCAAGGACCGCGAGCTCGAGGAGGTAATAAAGCTCTACTCAAACAGGCTGTTTCCAAAGTCCACCATTCCTCCAGGCACGAGATATCCAAAGGAAAACTACGGCGAAGCATCGGAATTCCGCTTCTACAAGATCGAGGTCTCCAATCTCTATGTTACCGGCACTATAGACAGGAGGACAGAGGTGGATCGTACCAGCCTATAAGTTGGGTGTTTCAATAGAGGCTTACTTCACTAGGAGAGCCATCAGAGAGGCGAATTCCATTCTGGGTGAAGGCGAAGAGATACTGATGACGTTAAGGCAGAGCCTCATAACGGACATAGCGCCGTCCTTTGCCATAGTGACGAACAAGAGGGTCATAATAGTAAACAACTCCTTCTTCGGGCTGTATCTCAACCACAACCTGATAACGCCGACAGATTACAACAGCATATATTTCAAGCAGATAACCAGCGTAGTCGTCGTGAAGGGGAGGATCTTCGAATCCGTGAACATAAGGATACTGGGGGCCTTCGATGCAAATGTGGCGAAGCAGAGGCGGACCGAGGGCGAGATGGACGGGATTCACCGCGCAGATGCCGCGAAGTTCGTTAAGCTTGTGAACTCCCTGCTGCTCCCGCAACAAAACAGCAGCGCGCAGCAGAAGCAGCCAGAAAAGCAGGATGCCCAAAAAACCCTGCTCCAGATGTACTACGCGTTCAAGGGCATAGACCAGTACGCCGACGTGAATGTCGACGAGCTCGACTATCCCGGCGTCCTGAAGCTCATCAGCGACGGCAAGTCATCGATAGTCTGGCTGGGCTCGGAAGAGCCTGAATACATAAGCGGCATACTCGGGATAAATGCCAGCAAGATAACCAAGCTGGATCCTGACGAGATAGGGACGGGAAACAGGGAGCTGTTCGAGCCCTTGAGCGGCAAGGTCTTCGTATGCTACAATGGCAACATATCGAAGTTTGTTGCCAAGTACATAAAGAAGCAGTTCGGCATAGGTGTGTATTGCCTTAAGCACGGCGTAGTCGGGCTCTTTTCGGGCAAAGCCTCGTAGCCATCGTTCCGCCCTACGGTTGCATAAAAAGGAGTAAGAGATGGAACCGAAGACAACAAACCACTATTTGATACCGATAGCGATACTCGCGTTGGCATCTCTGTTCGTTGTGATAAGCGTCTACAACTCCAAGGGGGTGGGCTGGGACTTCCTCGATGCCTACCTTTCCGGCCAGAGCCTCCTAAGGGGGGATTTTTACTACACCGTCACTAACTACGGGACTGCTGCGAACCTCAGCCTGAATCCAAGCTCGCCGTTCCTCGAGATGCTGAGGAACTCCTCCCTTGTGAACTACATAAATGTCTCGCGAGCATACGCGCCTGAATTCATAAACCTGATAGAGACGAAGGACGTGTACTTCACATCGGAGAAATACCCGGGCCCCATACTTGTCATGGCCCTTGCCTACCTGATCTTCAAGGGCATGGCCATAGATGTATACCTTGCCATCCTGGTGCTGCTGGTCTGCATCGGCGTGGTATACGCATCGCGTAGGCTGAAGATAGACCCGATCGTGCTCGCATCCCTTCTTCTCTCCGTATACCTTGTCAAGTACACCATGCTCTTCAACAGCAGCGAGTCGCTCTCCATAGGGATACTGCTCTTCGCAATTGCACTGCTGGTTAGGGACAGCCCCTACTTCGGCCTTGTGATAGGGCTTGCAGGCATTGCAAAGTACAACAACTTCGTATTCATACCTATGATCCTGCTCCTGAGCACAAGGGTGAAGAAGGCCCAGGCAGCGCTGCTTCTGGCTGTGCCGATAGTGCCGTGGCTGGCGTACAACTTCCTCCTGTTCCAGAATCCGTTGCACAGCCTGATAGGCAACATAGCTGAGACCGCTGCAAACAATGTCAATCTTGCTGCAGATTCTGTGCAGTCGATAATCGGCGTCGTGCCATATCCGTACGAGCTGGTGGAGGTGCTTGCCTATCCGCTCGCTGCCCTGATCATCTTCGCGGCTTTGATGGCGTCTCTGGGAAAAACCAGGACCGATCCGGCGAGGCTCTACAAGGCCATGGCAAAAGACAGAAGGTACCTTGTCATATCTGTGTTCCTCGTAATAGCCGTGGCCGGCTTTATCGTGACGATAGGCCACATAGACGGGCCGGTAAGGGAGTTGTACGCAGTATATCTTGGGCTTTCGGTCCTGCTGTGCCTGGTACTGGCCGATAACATCAACAGGCTGAAAATTCCGCACATCATGCGCTCCGCAGCGCCAAGGGCTGTTCCGGCACTGTTCTTCCTGGTAAGCCTCTCGACATTGGCGCTGTACCTGGACTATTCGCAGGCAAACCCCGGATGGATGCAATACGCGTCAAACGATCCTGTGTTCAGGGAAGCCTCCGCCGCTCTATTCGCGCAAGGCCTGTCGAATTGCACGGTTGTCAGCAATGCGTGGCCATACCTGAGGAACCTGAACGTCACCGCGTACAGCGTCCAGTACTACGACCAGCCCCTGTACAACCTTGGGCTCAACAGGGTGGCTATTGTCGTCTTCCCGAACGTCGGCGTGCCCGCCTCGTTCGCACACCTTAGCAACATAAGCAGGGTCTACCTCTACGGAAACTTCACCATATACGTGCCCGCGGATCACGCCTGCAACCTGCACTAGAATCGGGCATCTAGCCCTTGTTTGTACTCTTCCCTATGTATATCCTGGCAAGCTCCAGCATGCTTTTTGAGAATGGCGAATTCCTGTTCAGCTTCAATGCAGGTATCTGCCTTACCTCGCTCTCGTACACTATGGGATCGTCAGGCAGCACGGCGAGCGCCCTTGCCCCGAATGCGTCCTCTATCTCCCTTACCGGTATCTCGCCCTTCCTGTTGGTGACCCTGTTAAGGACGAGGCTCTTGTTCAGCTTTGCCTTGCTGTAGATAGCGCTGAGCTCGAATGCCATCCTCATGGATCGCATCGTTGGCGTCGACACTATGAGCCCATCGTCGAATATCCTCATGGTTATGTTGTCGTACAAACCGGTCGGGGTGTCTATAACCACGAAATCGAACCCTGCTGCCTCGTCCAAGCGCAGGGGGACCTGCTTGAGGTCCGACCTCTTGACCTTGATTGTGACGCTCAGGATGCCCGGAACTACATAAAGCTCCGTATTGTCGTATTTCACTGCGACATCCTTGAGCCCCTTTTTGCGTTCGAGGAGGTCGCTCATGCCTGCTTTGACGTCCTCGATGTCTAGGTAGAAGCCCACTGAGGGGTTTATGTAGTCCCCGTCTATAAGAAGGACCTTCTTGCCGAGCATGCTCAGGGCCAATGCCAGGTTTACGCATACCGCAGTCTTTCCCACGCCGCCACTCTGTGAACCGACCCTTATCACGTAAGGCTTTCCCATGACAACCACATATACTACTGATTTTTCTATGCATATTTAAACCTTCTATGCCAATCTAGTTTTATGGAGAACATCAGACAGCTTATCAAGTCCATCATGGACCAGGGAGTGCTGCTGAATCTCGCAACGTACGACAGCAAGGGCCCCTGGGCATGCTCCGTTTCCTACATCAACGATGCCCGCTTCAACGTCTACTGGATATCCGACAACAACTCGAGGCACTCGAAGGCCATAATCAAGAACCACAAGGCGGCAGGAACGATAACGCTGACGGACAGGGGCCGCACAGGGCAGAAGCTCGTCGGCCTGCAGGTGGAGGGAAGGGCGGAAAGGGTCGAAGACAACATACTGGAGATAGCGACAACGCACGTGTTTCAGGGCGGAAGGGAGGTGCCGCACAGGAACTACAAGCTGGGCGCAGGGAAATCCTGGTACAAGCTCGAGCCTACAAAGGTAGACCTGATATACGAGCCATCATTCGGCATGGTCAAGAAGCAGTTGAGGCTGCCATCGAAGAAGGATTCCGATAAGTACTACCGTTTCTGGAAATCGACGTAGTGATCCTCGCCCTGGTACTGGGCTGGGGATTTAATATATTGGACATCCTATATGTTTATATATTTGAAGATGCATGATGGAATGCAGCTATTCTTAAGGTGGGATAATGGAAGTGGCAAGAAAGATGCATGCGGTCAGGATACATGAATACGGGGCCCCCGATGTCCTCAAGTACGAGGAAGCCGATGTGCCAGTCTTGGCGCCCGGCGAGGTCCTTGTCAGGATAAGCTACGCCAGCGTGAATCCGTTCGACTACAAAGTGAGAAGCGGGTCGACCCAGTCCTATCTCAAGCTCAAACTGCCCGCGATCCTTGGCATAGACCTTGCAGGGACGGTAGAGCAGGTCGGAGACAAGGTCTCAAGGTTCAAGAAGGGCGACAGGGTTTTCGGAAGGGCCGATTTCAAGGCAGGGGGGAGCTATGCTGAGTACGCGGCAGTCAAGGAAGACGACCTCGCGTTTGCGCCAAAGTCTATTTCATTGAAGGAAGCCGCAGCCTTGCCTGTTGTGACAGGCACGGCAATGACCGCGCTATTTGATGTAGCAAAGGTGAAGAAGGGCATGAGGGTGCTCATAACAGGCGCTTCAGGCGGGGTCGGAAGCATGGCGGTGCAGCTGGCTAAGAGCGTCGGGGCATACGTGATAGCCACTACGTCAGCAGAGAACATGGAGATGCTGAAATCTCTCGGCGCAGATGAGGTGATAGACTACACCAAAGGGGACTTTTCCAAGGAAGTGAAGGAGCCTGTGGATGTCGTCTTCGATACCGTTGGAAGGGACACCCTCTCGAAGAGCTATGGCTTGGTCAAGAGGGGCGGCATCCTTGTGACAAGCGCAGGCATGCCTGACGAGACCTTGGCAAAGAAATACGGCATAACCGCGAAGGGCTTCCAGGCGCGCATAGACCATAAGAGATACGAAGACATCGCAAGGCTTGTCGATGAAGGGAAGCTCAGGGCAGTAATAGGCAAGGAGTTCCAGCTCTCGGAGCTGAAGGCTGCGCACGAGCTGAGCGAGAGCAGGAAGGCAAGAGGCAAGATAATAATAAAGATAGCGAAATAGTGTGAGAAAAGCAGGGTTATGTATAAACGTTAATCCTTAACAAAAAGCTGCTATCTTGATAAGTTAGACATTCCTCCATCGCTTCCTATTCCTTCTTCTCCGTTTTTGGGTTATTCCTGCTCTACTCATAGTTTTTCCTCTTCTTGATTATATAATCAATAGATAGACATAATATTATGGAGCCTTCTGCGGCCCAAGAAAGGTAGGGGGAGTCCGTGATTTGAACACGGTCTTGAAGTTAATTCTGATTGCCTGGCTTGCATTTGAACACGCTTGCTTGTTTAATCTAGTAACCATTTCCACAAAGGGATAAAATTTATATTCTGGCCTGAGATATTTTGAATCTTTTCGTAGTCCCAGGTTATAATTGTTAGTTTTTTACATTTTAGCCCCTTGCCTACCTTTAACAATGACTCAACTTCTGCACCTTTGATGTCTTTTTCTTCTGAGACATGGGTAACTTGCAATAATTCTTTTATATCGATTCCATCTTTGACGACGAAGTCTACCTCACTATTTGCAATGTCCCTGTAATAATAAAGTTCGGAGATAGGTGTAGCGCCGTATTTCCTCTTTAATTGTAGAAATACTAGATTTTCCATGAGTCTCCCCTTGTCGTAAGGAAGCCGCCAGGCAAGACCATTATCAGCAAGATAGACCTTCTTTGGCCAGCTGGACCTAAGATTGATTTTTGTAGAGTATCTATCAAGGAAAAAGAATACCATTGTATCCTGCAATTTTTCTACATAATCGTATATCGTATTCCTCCCAAAAGGTATGCCATTTGATTTTAATGAATTTATGACTTTCCTGACACTCATTTCACTTGCAAAGCATTGTGTTACAAAATTGAATATGTATCTGGCAACCTCTATGCTCTTAGCGTTTTGCCTTTCTACAAAGTCCTTGAAGAATATTAATTCCCTATACTCTACAAGGAGTTTATCTTTGTCTTCTTTACCCAATACTATTTCCGGGAATCCACCAGACTCAAGATATTTGTTCAGGATATTCTTCAGTTTGCCTACATCACTTAAGTTGTCAGGATTTAATTCTGATTCGTTAGTTGCAACTAGAAATTCATAGAAGGAAAATGGCAATAAAAGATATGCAACGCCCCTACCCCTAAGTTGCGTAGCTAGTTCTTTAGTAAGCAGCTTTGAGGAAGAGCCCGTAACATATACGATGTAGCCTCTGTCAAGCAGTGTCCTAACAAGGCTTTGCCAATCGGTTACGTTCTGTATTTCATCCAGAAATACGCTTTTTGCCTTCCTGCCACTTACTTCTGCAAAAATTTCTGTTATAACCTTTAGGGAATCTGTAGCAGAAATCCTTTTGAGGGCGATGTCTTCAAAATCAAGATATATTGCTTCGTTTTTGTTATATTTTGCTATTTCTTGCATCAATAGAGAGGTCTTGCCAGCCCTTCTTGGTCCTATGACAGTTGTAGCTTTCCCGCTTATGACTTTTAAATTTAGCTCCCTAGGGACAAGACGTTGATTTTTAGTCCTGAGATAATTAGATATATAATCCTTGACCAAGGCGGTTTCCATAATAAGTATTACTACTGATACATTATTAAGGCTTTTTGTATCAGTAATTGATACAATTTATATAACAGCGCCGAGCCACCTCTTGTTTTCAGCCATAAATCAATCACTTTCTTTAAAGCCATTAAAGAACTCTTTTGCCCCCATACCAATTACTTTATACCTACTATTCTTAACTAAAATGGCTTCTGTATCATAGATTGCAACTACGGAGTAACTGGTATGTTTTACAGCATTTTCAACGATTGATCTCTGTTTCTCATCAAAATGCGCTGTTACTAGAAACGGTACCAGATTTAGTGCATTAAGATTCTTTAGACCATCTGGTCTTATATTAACAGAATTGGCGTTTTTCCAATACGCCATCTCTATCGTGGGGCAAACGATATAACTTCCAGCACTAACACCGATATAGATTTTACCCTTCTCCAGAACCTTAGGTAATATCTTGGTGAAATTACTCCTATTAGCAATATCGAGCAAATAGAAAGTGTTGCCACCTTCAACAAAAACTACATCAACTTTGTTTAGTTCAGCAATAAGTTTGTCCTTATCTAAAACTTTTAGATCGATCTCTATAACGTCGAAGAAGATATTTTTCAATATTGATCTTGAGTGTTCCATATACTGCTTATCGCTCTTCTGATCACCAGCATTTGGGATATAACCAACAGTGCAATCCTTTAGTGGTTTCTTACTTACCATGGAAAGTTCGGTGACTACTTCCTTCTGTTCTAGTCCCTGAGAAGAAGATAACAATAATAGCGTAAACGACATTCAATCTATAAATTATTGTTGATAAAGTATTAAAACTGTTCAAAATCCTGATTCCTAATATAACCCCAAACGCAAATGGGGAGTCCGTGATTTGAACACGGGTCTTGAACTCCCAAAGCTCAAAGCCTACCAAGCTAGCCTAACTCCCCAGTATTGGCGCTAATACTTAAATGAGGGAATATATTAGCCTTGCTTTTTGCCAGCCCTTGAGGAGGACTTGGCCTTGGGAACTACCATGTCCTTGTAGATCAGCGCAGCCGCGATGGTGAACCATGCCGAGAGGATGTTGCTCACCAGCGACACTACAATGGAAAACGGCGACTGGACTTCATGGAGCTCGTTATTTATGATGGACCCGGTAAGGTTCATCTGCAATGCCGCTCTCGAAGAAGAGTTAAGCGCTGAAACATTATGAACCGCAGTCATGTTGTGCGCCGCTGAAAAATCAAAAGCGAAGATCTGGAGGACTACGGGCGCCTCTATTATCCCGACAATGATGTAGTACACGATGCCGACCACAAGGAACGCGAGGAAGACGTGCAGCCAGTTGCCCTTCACCGCTGCCCAGCTCATCCTTAATGAATCGATGGGGCCTTTCCTGCCCACCACTGCGAATGGTATGGTAAGCGATATCATTATCGAAGCATAGACTGCCAGTATCACGTATGGTATGAACAGTATGAACAGCACGTGCACAAATATGCCAAGGAGGAATATGGCTGCGTATCCCACCCCGAAGGCGAGGAATATCAGTATGTAATCGGCCAGTGCGTAAAGATACCTGCCCGCCGCGATCCTGAGCGCATCTGCGATGCCCCTGCTCCTTCCATAGTAGGCCTTCGCAAGCGTCGCCACCACAAAGAACATCTCAATGAGGAAAATCACGATCCAGATGCCGATGATGTAGATAACCCATCCGATAATGGTCTGGATAAAACTTCCCGGGCTTGCCGATCCGCTCTCAAAGTTTGCCAAGGCTGAACTTAACGTCCCGAATATGCCGGGTACGAGGAGGTAGGAGGCCACCGAGATGATTATCGCCTGGATAAGCACGATCATGAAGAGCTGCTTGTCCTCATACATCGAGAGGATGGTCCGTTTCGCTATATCTCCTGCGTCAATTGGCATTATATCTCCAGTTCACTTCCACATCGCAATGATAAAAGCCTTGCGCTAGGGCTTCTTTTTCTTCTGACCCGGCATGCGGCCCTTGGGCTTCGGTATCTTGAGGCCTGGGAACATGTCCATGAGCGTCTGCGGGCTGACTTCTACGTCGAACTTCAGGTTCTGCATCATCGTGCTGAAAAGGTACGTCCTTGCCGCATCGGCAAGGGACGCGTTCGAGGAGCACGCGCCGTCGAGCGCCTGCCTGCCATCCGCGGAATCGAGCGCGTCTATTATCCTCTCAAGGTTTGCTGCGCTCTTCCTGAGCTTGCCTGTTATGCTCTCGGCGTAGATGTCAAGCGCTCCAATGTCGATGCCAAGTATCTCTGCCTCCTTCCTGTCCGTCGCAATCCTTATCGATGACAGATGGGCGGATATCTCCTCAGGTTTCGTGTTGGGGTTTATGCTCATCTTCTTTATCGCTATCCAGTCCTTGTACTTTGCAGCGAATGTTATGCCATCTGTCGAGAAAGGCACGCTGCCGCTTGACCTGCGGTCCGCGGCATTGCCGCCGAACGCCCTGTCCCCTGCAGTCACGTACGAGAATATGCCGAGGTTCCGCATCGCCGCCTTGAAGAGGTAGGCCTTCGCGAACGGCTTGAGCTGTTCGCTATTGTCCGATGCCTTACCAACCGCAAGCTCGGCATCCCCGGATCCGAGCATCCTGTACAGCTTCGGGATCTCCCTGTACGATCCCTTTGCCATGCCATCTGTAAGATTGGAGGAATAGGAATCAAGCGACTTCGTGTCAATGCCCAGTATCTCAAAGGCCCTGTTGTCTACCTCCTTTCTTATCGATACAAGGAAAGAGGCTACCTCCTTCGGGCTTGTGCCTTGGCCTATGGAAAGGGTGCGTGCAGCTACCCAGCTCTTGTAGCGCGCAAAGAACTCTAGGGAATCTGGGCTGGAATCCATGCGAATACGACCGTTTGTAAGCTATTATTAAGCATTAGGCGAAACGTAGTAGCCCGAGGCTTTCTCCCTGGCAACTCTCTTCACTACGCCCTTCTGCGCAAGTGTCACTAGAGCGTTGTTGACCATGCTCTTCGGCCTGTTGCACTTCTTCGCTATGTCGTCAGCCGTCTTCTTCTTCTCATCGCTTGTGGCTCCAAGCTCCTTCATCGCCTGGACAACCAGGCTTTCTATTGGATTTAGATCTACCATTTACATCAACTTGACAATTAGCATCACTTCTTCACGCGCTTCTCCTTCCTCTTCGGCCTGAGGTACACAGAGCCGCACTTCCTGCACTTCAGCGTGCCCGCGTGGTTCCTGGCCTTGCACTTCCTGCATATCACAATGCGGCCAAGCTGTTCATCGGCCAAAGCGAATTTTCCCATAATCTGCACTTTATGATAAGGTTTTATAGTATACCATCCTTTGGACAATAAGATATAAAAAGGCATATTGTGTTCTATAATGTGGGTACGTGAAAGGAAATGATGCTAATAGACGACTACAAGAACATATTCAACATAATGCTTCACCCTGGCGATGCCACAAAGAAGGCAATGGGCGTTGGTGACGGCATAGTCTTCTTCTGGAAGAGCGCCGCAATACCTTTCATACTGCAGCTCATAGAGGTCATACTCTTCGCAAGCCTGTTCACGGCCGCGCTCGGCCCGCTCATGATGGCGGCCGGAAGCTCTTCAAGCACTGGCGGCGTTGTCTCGGGCCTTATAGCCGGCGCCACAGTTGTCTTTGTGGTCCTGCTGTTCGTCATCATAGTCCCGATAGCCATGATAATAGGGGCTGCGATAGTCTACGTAATAGGCAAGTACCTCCTCGGCTTCAAGGGCGATTACGCCAATACCTTCACCGGAATCGTGTACGGAACCGCCGCTGTATACGCCCTCATATGGATACCATTCGTGAGCATAATCGGCTATCTGTGGGGTTTCATAGTCGAGGTTATCGCAGTGGCGAACCAGAACAAGACCGATTGGGTCCATTCGTTTGTTGCGATAATCCTGCTGCCTGTGGTCCTTTTCATAATCTCCATAGCCGCCGCGGCATTGTAGATGTGCTTCAGGCAAGCCCAAAGTCCTAAGAAACGAAACCTTACGAAACCGTTTAATACCTTGCATTTATAAGTATTCTCGCTATATAAATTAGAGTAATGCCTTCTACAAAACCGTCCAAGGTCATAGCTCTTCTTTGGTGCAACTATGTCTAATGGTATTGAGCTTACTGTCGCAGATGCGCTTGTAACCGATTCCGGCAGGAGCATAGCCAGGATCGATTCCAAATCGAGGAAGCTCCTTGACGTCCTCTCCGGAGACGTCATAGAGATAAAAGGCAAGATAAAATCCACCGCTGCTTCCGTATGGCAGGCCCATCCAAGCGACGAAGGCCTCGGCTTCATAAGGATAGACGGATATCTTAGGCAGAACGTCGGCGTGGGCATAGGTGACAAGGTCTTCGTGAGCAAGGCAGTGGTGCATGATGCGGAGAAGATAATAATCGCCCCGCCTCCTGGGCAGAAGACCGCCATATCGCCGAATTTCTCCGATTATGCGAAGAGGAGGCTTGAGGGAAGGCCCGTAGTGAAGGGCGATTCCCTCCCGATACCCATGTTCGGGTTCTGGTTCAATTTCATAGTCGTGCAGGTCGTGCCGCACGGCGTTGTGAAGGTGACCTCCGGAAGCAACATAGTAGTAAAGGAGGAGCCCGTATCGGAATCTATAGTCAAGATAGGGGACGTTCATTACGAGGACATCGGAGGGCTTGACGAGGCAAAGCAGAAGATACGAGAGATGGTTGAGCTGCCAATAAGGTATCCGCAGCTGTTCGAGACCCTGGGCATAGACCCGCCCCGCGGCGTGCTTCTCTACGGGCCGCCAGGGACCGGAAAGACCCTGCTGGCAAAGGCGGTTGCCAACGAGAGCGACGCTCACTTCCTCTCGATATCGGGACCAGAGCTTGTCAGCAAGTTCGTGGGCGAGAGCGAGGAGAAGCTGAGGGAGATCTTCAAGACCGCGAACGAGCATGCACCGTCGATAATATTCATGGACGAGATAGACGCCATAGCGCCGAAGAGGGAGGAATCCACAAACGAGGTGGAGCGCAGGATGGTGTCGCAGCTTCTTACGCTCATGGACGGCATAGGGCAGCGCGGCCAGGTCATAGTCCTTGGCGCGACCAACAGGCCGGATGCAATAGACCCTGCGCTCAGAAGGCCCGGCAGGTTCGACCGCGAGATCGAGATAGGCGTTCCAAACAGGAGCGCTAGGAAGCAGATACTTCAGATACACACGAGGAACATGCCGATGAAGGACGTGAGCCTCGATGAGCTTGCGAACATCACGCACGGATACACCGGCGCCGACCTCAACGCGCTTGTGCGCGAGGCCGCGATGTCTACGCTGAGGGGGATACTTCCAAAGATAGCTGACAAGAAGACGCTTCCGAATGAGATACTCCCAGACTTGAAGGTCACGCGCGACAACTTCATGGACGCGCTGAAGAACATACAGCCGAGCGCGCTCAGGGAGGTCTTTGTCGAGCGTCCCAATGTGCACTGGGCGGACATAGGCTCGCTCGAGCGGGTAAAGGAGGAGCTCAAGGAGGCCGTCGAGCTTCCGCTGAAGAACCCTGAGGCGTTCGAGCGCATGGGGATAAGGCCGATAAAGGGCATACTTCTCGTGGGGCCGCCAGGGACCGGAAAGACCATGCTTGCGAAGGCCGTGGCCACCGAGCGCGAGGCCAATTTCATATCCATTAAGGGGCCCGAGGTCCTGAGCAAGTACGTGGGCGAGAGCGAGAAGACGGTCAGGGAGATATTCAGGAAGGCGAGGCTCGCCGCTCCATGCATAATCTTTATAGATGAGATCGATTCAATCTCACATGCACGCGGCGAGATGGAGGATTCACACGTCTCGGAAAGGGTCGTGGACACGCTGCTCACGGAGATGGACGGCCTTAAGGAGCTCAAGAACGTTGTCGTTCTTGCTGCGACGAACCGCCCCGAGGACATAGACCCTGCTTTGCTGAGGCCCGGCAGGTTCGACAAGATAGTCGAGATACCCATGCCCGACGAGAACGCCAGGTTCCGCATCTTCCAGATACACACGAAGGGCATGCCCCTTGACAAGGACGTCGACCTCGAGGAACTCGCCGTGGCAACGGAGAACTACACCGGCGCGGAGATCGAGAATGTCTGCCGCGAGGCCGGGATGGCCGCAATAAGGCTGAAAAGGGACATAGTCAAGAAGGAGGACTTCATTCACGCGCTTAACGACATAAGGCCTGCGATACCAAAGGAGGTCGCAGAGAGGATTAAGAGGTTCAAGGAGGAGCCAGAAAGCATGTATAGATAGTGATACCATGAAAATTGTATTCTCTGACAAAAAGACGGGAAAGACAGCGCAGGTTGAGGTTCCGAAGGACATCGAGGCTTCTCTCATGGGCAAGACGCTTGGCCAGGAGCTTGACGGCTCCGTCATAGGGCTTGACGGCTTCAAGCTGATGATAACAGGCATGAGCGACAACACCGGCGCTCCATCGAGATCCGAGATAGAAGGAACCAGGAAGGCGAGGCCGCTGCTGACAAGCGGCCCGGGCCTGAGGAAGGCGGGGAAGGGCTACCGCGCAAGGAGGATGGTCCGCGGCAACACGATCAGCGCCGACACAGCGCAGATCAACACCGTGATATCGACTTACGGGACGAAGCCGCTCGACGAGTTCTTCAAGGCAAAGGAGAAGAAGGAGTGATTGGTTTTCTATGCTGAACCAGAGTGAACTGAACATAGGTACGCTCGGCCATGTGGACCATGGCAAGACTACGCTTACCGCCGCTATAACCCATTCGTGGACCGACGTCCACAGCGAGAGCGTGAAGCGGAGCATGACCATAAAGCTGGGCTATGCCGATGCTGTGATAAAGGAGTGCGCGGGCAAGGACAGCGGGGTAATCTACACTACCGGGGACATGTGCGCAGACGGCGGCGCGCCAAAGCCGATACGCCGGATCTCATTGCTTGATGCTCCGGGGCACGAGACGCTCATGGCCACCGCGATAGCGGGATCAAACATAATAGACGGTGCGCTTTTCGTCATATCGGCAACTGAACCGTGCCCAATGCCACAGACGAAGGAGCACCTGATGATAATAGACGCCCTGCACATAAAGGACGTCGTCATTGTCCAGACAAAGATAGACATAGTCGGGAAGGACAAGGCAATAGAGCATTACAGGCAGATAAAGCAGTTCGTGAAGAACAGCAGCATAAGGGACGCCCCCGTCATACCGGTCATGGCCAACAAGGACGTCAATGTCGACCTCGTCCTCGCAGAGCTAGCGAAGATCAAGGTACCAGACCGAGACGTGAGCGCCAATCCGCTCATGTACATAGCAAGGTCGTTCGATGTCAACAAGCCAGGCACGCCCATACGCGAGATAAGCGGCGGCGTCATAGGGGGCTCCATAATAAGGGGCAGCTTCAAGGTCGGTGACGAGATAGAGATAAGGCCCGGCCTCAATACCTCAAAGGACAAGGTCAAGCGCGAGCAGTATGAGCCGATAATAACCACCATATCCAGCATCTCGGCGGGCAGCGACAAGCTGGACAGGGCGATAGCCGGCGGCCTTATCGCCATCGGCACCAGTGCGGATCCCGCAATCACGAAGGCCGACGGGCTGGTCGGGCATCTTGTAGGTCACGTGGGAAAGCTTCCGGAGCCCACCAATTCACTCCAGCTGAAATACACGCAGCTCGGCAGGGACGACCTCCCGAAGCAGGCATTCAGGCCCGAAGAGCCCGTGCTGCTTGGCATAGGCACCGGCACTATAGTCGGATACATAAAGAAGGCGAGGAAGAATGCGCTTGAGATAACGCTGAGGCACCTCACCTGCGTTGACAAGAGCGCGAAGGTGTCCGTGCTCAGGAACTTCTCGCAGCGCTGGAGGCTCTCGGGATACGGCTCGCTAGTGGTATAGCTCAGCGGCCTTGCTCTCTATGTACCTGAATACCTTTTCCTTCCCATTTGCCGTCTTCACTCCCTTCAAAAGACTGTCCTCAAGTGTGAATCCCGAGGCATGGGGATGCCCTCCGCCTCCAAGGCTGTTCGCTAGCAGCGAGATGTCCGCCTTCATGCTCCTTATGTGGCCGTGCCCGTTCCTCACGTTTATGTACACGGATATGTCCTTCTTTGAGCTGCCATATACCGCGGCGCAGCCCGCAGTTGACTGGATGTCCTCCGAAAATCCCACCGCTATCTGCTTTCCGATGTAGAGCCTCTTCACCATGGCCTTTATCCTCGATTCGTTGAGCTTCCTGAATCTCTCCGCGTCGCCCGCGATACGCGCATCGAAGAGCTTTCCATTGCTGATTACATCGGCTATGTGCCTCAGTTTGCTGTGAGCCTGCGTCCTCGACCTCAGCGTGTTGTAGCTCGTTATGCTGAGCGCATAGGTGCCTATCGTCGCGTAATAGTCATGGCGTTTCGGCTTTATGTTGAAGTCCGAGTAATGCACGATCTCCGCGAACTCTTTCGTGAACTGGTCGTTGAAGCCAAGCGCCCTCATTGTTATCTCAGTGCCGCAGTACGAGGCGTTCTCCCCCACTATGGCGACGTCGCACAAAGAGGCCACGCTCTCAACAGAATCCGCGTTCCAGGGATGGTGGTCGAACCAGAATACCATGCCCTCTAGCCTCTTCACCTTGTTGATTATCCTCAGCATCGCGGGCTCCATCTCCTTGTTCGGGCCTAGGTCCGCTATTACCAGAAGCGCGTTCTTGAGGTTGAACCTGCAGATCCTCTCCTCTATGTACTCCGCATCGGAGCCGGAATAGCCAGCAAAGAAGAGATGGCTTAGCGGCACGCCGTACTTCCTCTTCACCAAGGCCGCGCTGCCGACGCCGTCTATATCGCTCGTGTGGACTATCGCAAAGACGTTCTCCATGATGGATATGCATGGCCTAAGGTTAAAAATCCAGTAGGAAAAGAGAGGGCCTGCGGGGGAAATGCAGGCCCTATTATATTACACTTACTGTGGAGGTGATATAATTTGTATTTTGGTCGCCTTGTCAGCATCAAGAGAATAATAGGCCCTGTGCCCTATCTGGTGCCTCTTCAGAAGGCCCATCCTCCTAAGGTTGTTCAGCCTTGCGGATGCGCCGTTCCTGCCCCTGTACTGGAAGAGGTCCTTTACGTCGTCAGCGCAGATCATGCCCTTTGCCTGCGCCATCTCTACTATCGTCAAATCCATCCTGCCGAGCGGGAATTCCGCCCTGGGCTGCTCCTGCATCGAGCCCTGCACCTCAATGGGCACGCTTGTTATCCTCTGTTCCATCTTGCCGATCCTGTCCATTATGCTTGTAAGCATTCGGTTCGTCCTTTCACGCTCCTCTGTCATGTACTTGACCAGTGCGCTGAGTTCGCTGTCCATCTGGACCACCTCTGGCTTCTCGCTCTTCTGCATGAGCTCCTTTACCTCATTCCTAAGGCGGGAGAGTTCATCTTCAAGCGCTTTTTTATCCTTGTTCAGCGACATACCCACACCATTCATGACAGTTCGATGATTGTTCCACGCAAGTTGCGAGCAAGTCGCATGAAACAATCATGATTGTATCATATCACTACTCTTAAAGGTATTTAAATGTTGCTGTACTTGATGGTGCCATGGAAGAAATAGTGGAACAGCGCGAAAAAGCACGCACAAGCACGAAAACCCTCGACAAATGCCTATACTGGAAGTTTCCAACACAGGAAAACTTCCACTATTTTGGAGTTTTTGCAATCCTATCCTTTCGGTCTTGCATTGCCTTGTTCCATGATTCTTATACTACTTTATACTACTACTTAAAGGTATCATTGCAGGAAATAGCGAAGCAGTGACAAGACTCTCTGTCGAAACGCTTGAGGCTCTTTCATACGGAGGTTCCTTTGAGGAGCAACACGCTATTCTAGCGAACCCCGAAGCGACAAAAAGGCTGCCTGAAGCTGAGCTTAAGCGACTCATAAGAGAATATCCATGCGTTGCTCTCAGGAATCCGCTGACCGTGGGAATGCTTAGCACGGTAAAGTTAATGGAGATGGCCAGAGACGCCCAATTTCCAGACCTTGCCGCCGAGGCTGCATTGGCGCTCCAGACAAGACTTGCCGCTAGGGATCTGGGCACTGCTGCGTCTGCAGGCTAAGCCTTGTCCAGTATCTCTTTGATTTGGTTGACTGCCTGTTCTGCCTCGTCCTCAGTCATCTTGTTTATGTCGTTTTTGGCATTGTCTATATATCCGTTTGCGAGGCCAAAAGACTTCTCTCTTATCTTGTATTTATTCACAAAATATTCGAGCAGGTTCAGCAGCTTATCCTTATTTGCCATTTTCATCCCAAAAGGAATTTGGAATTGACATTTATAATATTTTTGCATGCTTAACATAACCATTCGGCTGTACGCTATGGAACACCTCCTCATACCATACAAGAGGGCGGCCATGCTGAAGGACAAGGCCCTTGCTGCGCTCGAAAAGAGGCTAAAATGCAGCATAAAGGTAGTGAACGGGAACGAGGTGGTGATAGAGGGAAGTCCTTACGATGAATACAATGCGAAGAACGTCATACAGGCCTTCGGCCGCGGCTTTGAGATGGATGCTACGTACAAGCTGCTTAGCGAGGAATATTTCTTCGAGCAGATAAACCTTAAAGATGTATTCCATACAAAAGACCAGATACTGCGCGTCAAGGCGAGGATAATCGGCAAGGAAGGAAAGGCGAAGGAGTACATAGAATCGGTGAGCGGCGTGCAGCTCGCCATATTCGGCAGCACGGTCAGCATGATAGGGAAGATAGACGAGATACAGGTGGCTAAGACCGCGCTGAAGGTTCTTATAGAAGGCGGGATGCATAAGACCGCTTACAGGGTCATGGAGAACGAGAGGAAGAAGATGAGGATGGAAGAGTATGGTAGACACGATAGCGGCTGAGGAGATATTCAAGGAGCTCAAGCAGCACTCCATTTCGGAGTTCTTCAGGAAGAACAGCCAGATGCTCGGCTACTCCGGCAAGGTGAGGTCGCTCACCACGGTCGTGCACGAGTACGTTACCAACTCGCTAGACGCGTGCGAGGAGGCCGGCATACTCCCGGAGATAACGGTGGAGGTGAAGGAGCTATCGGAGAGCAGGCACTCCATAAGGAACACGGACAACGGGCCCGGAATACCTTCAAAGATAATAGGGAAGGTGCTTGCGACGGTCCTCTCTGGGACAAAGTTCCACAGGTACATACAGCAGAGGGGGCAGCAGGGAATAGGCGGCTCCGGGTGCACGCTCTTCTCGCAGATAACCACGGGCAAGCCCATACATCTGCGATCAAGCACCGGCAGGAACGCTTACGAGTGCGACCTGACTATCGACATAAAGTCGAACAAGCCGCTCATAACCAACATGAAGGAGTTCGAACCGTCGTCCTTCCGCGGGCTCTCCATATACGGGGAATTCGGGGAGACCAAGTACGAGAACAGCGACCACGGCGTCTACGAGTATCTCAGGAGGACTGCGCTCTCGAATCCGCATGCCACGATAAGGCTGGTAGATCCGGAAGGGAAGGAGACGGTGTTCCTGCGCTCCGTGCAGGAAATGCCGAAGAGGCCGAAGCCCACGAGGCCGCACCCGCTCGGGGTGACGACGAACGATCTCAGGGACTTCGCCCACCTGAGCGCCTCGAAGAAGGTGTCCTCTTTCCTAACGGACACGTTCTCAAGGATGAGCCAGAACAAGGTCGAGGAGCTGAAAGGAATAGTGGCCAATGTGGACTTCGACAAGGATCCGCACACGCTCACTTGGGACGAGGCGGAAGCGCTCGTTAAGGGCTTCAAGCAGGTCAAATGGATCGCGCCGGACCTCGATTCGCTTTCGACCGTCGGCGAGAAGCAGATAGAGCTCGCAATGAAGAACATCCTCAATCCAAAGTTCATGTCAGTAGTCGAGAGGAGGCCGAAGGTCTTCAGGGGCGGCATCCCGTTCGTCGTGGAGGTAGGCATCGCCTACGGGGGCAATTCGGGAAGGCAGACAGAGGAGGGGGTGAAGGGAACAATAATACGCTTTGCGAACAAGGTGCCGCTTCTCTTCGATGGCTCCGCTTGCGCCATCACCGAGGCCGCAAGCTCGATCCAATGGAAAAGATATCATATAAAGTCTTTCGACGAGGAGCCGATAACCCTGCTGGTGAACGTCTCGAGCGTCTATGTGCCCTATTCGGGCGTAGGCAAGCAGGCCGTTGCGCAGGAGCCTGAGATAATAGAGGAGGTCAAGCTTGCTGTGATGGACTGCGGAAGGATACTGCAGAGGTACATAAGCGGCGAGAAGAACCTCTCCATACAGACGTCCAAGTACAACACAATAATGAGGTACGTGAGCCAGCTGGCCATAAACCTGAACGACATAACGGGCATAAGCAAGGAGGAGATAGAGAAGGCGCTGAGGGCGGTCATAGAGAAGAGATACAAGCACATGCTTGAGGAGGAGAAGAAACTGCAGGAAGCGGCCGCTTCTATAGAAACCGCAGAACAACCCTCCGCTGAAGGCGAGAACGCTGCCGAAGAGGATTCAGAGGCCGAGTGAGTTCAGGTGGTAGGTGTCCACAAGCTTCACGTATCCGTAGTCTATCGCCATCTTCAGTACCTCCGATTCCTCGTTGTAAGACTTGTACAGGTTGTCTAGGAACCCCTGCTTCTTCTCGTCATCCAGGAAGACTATGAAGAGCTTCGACTTCGTGTTTATGGTCAGCTCCCTCATCCCGGAGAGGCTCGAATATATGGTGACGTAGCTCTGCGACGTCTTTGATGTCATTATCATGTCGGTGCCCTGTGCCATGTCAAGATCGGTGAAGAGTATTGCATTGGCCACGCAGAAGTCCCTCAGCCTCCTGAAGACCACGAGGTACTCTATGTCGTGCTTCGAGTAGTCCATCCACTTCTTCGGGGCGAAGTAGTCGTCAGCAGAGATGATCTGCTTGCCCTCTATCAGCTTGTTCAGCACAGCAAGCGTGTTCTGTGATGTTATTGCAATCGAAGCGTTGCCATACTTGAGGTTGCTTCCTATGCCTGTCCTGATCTCTCCTACTGTGAGGGGCATGTACTTCCAGTGGTAGTAGTGGTTCACCAGATCGAAGACGTCTATCACCGCCTGCGGGTTCTCCTTCACCTTCTCCCTCCTTGAGGGCGGGAAAGAAGGCAGGTCTATGTAGTAGTCATCGCTCGGCGGCGCCACCAGTATCCTGTTCAGTATGATCACGACCACAGCCGCAATCCCGAACTCTATGTAGAATACGGGTATGCCAGCGGCCGTGTTTATGTAAGCATAATTGATCGTGTAATTGTTGCCGAGCATCACGAACCTGAACTGCTGGAGCCCGTAGTTCACCTGGCTGTTCTTCGGCAGCGTATAGTTTATCACGCCGCCCTCCACTGTACCTGTCTTCTGGTAGAGATTGTTAAGGCTCGCCCGGTACTGCACCCCGTTTATCGGCTTCTGGTGGCTGTTCACCTGGAAGTAGAAGGTGTCGTTCTTGAAATCGAGATTGAGCTTTGTTATGTTGAAATCGTCCAGCTTGAATATCGCATCGCTGTAGGTCTCGCCGTTCGCCTTCAGCTCCACGACGTAGTAGCCCGGCTGCATCACGAAGTTGGGGTACCTAACAACCTCGACGTCGTTCGTCATCGGCCCCATGTCGACCGTCTGTACGAGCTTGTTAAATCCTATGTTGTATATGCTCGCGGTCGTTATCTGCTGGCCTGTGAAGTTGGTTACGTATGCGGTAAGCTCGCCGCTCTCCGTCTGCCCGAGCTCCGGGCTTATGTAGACGACGCCATGGTCCACGTACCGCAGCCTGAACGGTATGTTTATCTCGTAATTCTGGTTGCTGTTCGCCAGCCTCATTGTTATCAGCGAGTAAGAGCTGTTCATCACCTCTCCCGGTGTGACCGCGCTCCAGTTCTCGATGACTGTCTGGTTCGCGGTGAACAGCGTCATCGCCCCGTTCTGTGCGATGCCGTTCTCTATGAAGGTCCCATAGGCGAACCTGCCGAGCCAGAACTTCGATTCTATCACCGTGGCGAGGTCGTTGGCAAGGGTCTGCGTGTTGTTGTTCCATCCGCCGGCTATGTTGTTGCTGAACGAAACGAGCGTCCCGTTGGTTACGTTCTTCGCCCAGACGCCGTAGAACTCGGTGGCGTTTCCGAAGAAGAATGTCGGCGACTTGAAGGCAAGCGGCGTGTTGACCGTGAAGGCTGCGGTGTTGGCAGGGTTCAGCTGTATGGTGTTCATTCCGTAGTTCTGCAGGTCCTTCAGCGTCACGGGCGAGGCGTTCACGGTCTGCTGCGCGCACGTCACAGCGGTGGAGAAGTTCCTGCCTATGTATATCACGGAATCGCCCTGCTGGAGGAGCGTTAGCAGGGTGTAATTGGAGTACCTGATGCAGCCGTTTGTCGAGGTTGCATCCGGAAGGAGTATGTTAGGCAGCAGCCCCGAGGGTATTATTACGATCGACCCCGGAGGTATGTCGTTTATCTTGTTTATCCCGACAAGGAAGAGAGTTGTCGTGTTGAGTATCCTACCGAAATGGTTTAGCCTGAAGTAGAGCGAGTTGTACAGCGCCTGCTCGTTGAAGCACTGGAGCTCAAGGCAGTAGTCCCCGACGTCCACTAGGTATATCTGCGGTACGGGGGACTTCGTATAGGTCCCTATGGTGAAATTTACGGACGAGACGTTCCTGAGGGCGTAGCTCACGGCCCCGTATGTCATGAAGCTGTGCGAGAAGTTGTACGTGAACACGCCCTTGTCCAGGAGCAGTACGTTTGCGTATATCGGGCCGGTTACTGGCTTTATCTCGTGCATGGTCTGGTTCTGGACTATGGTCTGCACCTGGTTCTGCACGTACAGGACGAGGCCGATGATAGCGAGGACGAAGACCGAGACGACTATTATTATTAAGGATCTCAGATTCATGGCTGCTCCTGCTCCCCAAGCCCGCCTTCACCTTCCTTCTTGACCAGGTACTTGTTTATAAGCTTGAGTACAAACTTGGAGGCTGCATTGGTCTCTCCCTTGATCCTTTTCAATGTCGTATAGACCTTTATGTACTGGAAGTTCTTTGTTATTGCAATGTTGTACTTGATGGAATCACCAAGGCCTTCAGTTCCTGAGCTCTATGTATCCCATAGAGACCATCTTGTCGATTATCTGCTCGACCCTTGTTATCATCACGCTGTAGGTCTTTGCGAACTCCTCCATGTCTATGGAGCCGTTGTGCACCCTCAGCCACTCCTCCACGAGCACCATCAGGGCCTCGTCTGAGTACTTCTGCAGCTTCTGGAGCTGCTCCTTCAGCGACTTGTTCTCCTCGTTGAGCTCCGCGGTCTTTATCGTGAGGGTCCTGTTGGATGAGGAGATCTCGACGTTGAGCCGCTTCGTGTCCCTGTACTCGTTCAGTATCGAATCATACTTGTTGTAAAGGGCGTTGTAGTTCTGCGAGAGCCCGCTGATGAGGCTGTCCATCACCGAATCTATGTACTGCATGAACTTGAACTCGTCCATCTGGTACACGGGCCTCACCATCAGGCCCACGGCCATGAGGCTCTTCAGCGCGAAGGCCCTCCTGAGGGTCTCGCTGGTGTCCGGAGGTATCGAGTATATCAGCTCAACGCCCTGCTTCCTCATGCTTATTATGTGGAAGAGGTATGGCCGCTTGTTGATGTTCCTGCTCTCCACCCTTGCCATCACTACCGCATCGGAGATTATCTTGGAGGAATAAAAGGGCAGCTGCGACACCTTGTCAAGCACGTCCTTCGGCGTCCCGATAAACCTCCCTTCAAAATCAACCTGCTCCACCTTGGGCAAAGGGACTTGCTCATCAGCCACGGCTACCACTGCGGGACATCATCTTAACCCACACCTATCATTAACCATGCTAGCTTTTTATATCTGCGTTCGGCTGCTCCGCAGCCCAATCACTTTGCCTTTTTTATGGCAAT
>JAGWHJ010000034.1 GCA_028866835.1 Microcaldota archaeon
CTAGAAAGTGTAAACACTTATTCGAGCCTCTTTTATGATGGATAGACCTTACTTTCCAGAATACGCGTCTTTTAACTTTTGTATATCTAGTTTTACCATCTTTAACATTGCTTGCGTTGCCCGAGCACTTCCCTCCTTATTTTTTGGATTATTGAGCAGCTTTGGCAGAAATGTAGGGATAACCTGCCATGCAATACCATACTTATCTGTAAGCCAGCCGCACTGCATCGATTTCCCTCCCCTAAGCAGCCGGCCCCAATAATAGTCTATCTCCTTTTGGGTCTTGCATTGGAGAACAAACGATGTAGCTGGAGAAAACTGGTCAAATCCTGGAGCTTTACCACCGTTAAAGAGAAGGAAGCGCGTTCCGTGTAACATTAGCTCTATAACATAGGTGTCGACACCGCTAGGCGTATCTTTCACTCGGGTGTTGCTAACTAGCTTAGAGTCTTTGAATATTGAGACATAGAACCTTGCTGCTTCTTCTGCATTGTCCACAAACCAGAGAAAAGGGGTGATTCCTTGCATTTTATCACATAAATATTTCTTTTAAGTATATAACGCTTTCGCAAACTGTACGCGATTCGAAGTGAACTAATTTCATAAACACTTATTCCGTCCTCTTTATGATGTGGTAACCGAACTGCGTCTTCACTATGCCCGACACGTCGCCCTTGTTCTTGAGTGCGAACGCCGCCGTCTCGAACTCCCTGACCATCACGCCCCTGCAGAAGAAGCCCAGGTCCCCTCCGTGCTTCCTGGAGCCGTCTATGGAGTACTGCTCCGCAAGCTTTGCGAACGATTCGCCCTTGTTTATCCTCTCGATTATCTCCTTTGCAAGCGATTCCTTCTCCACGAGTATGTGCGCGCATCTTATCTGGTTTGCCATGAAACCACCAAGCTATATCCGCTGCAATCTATTAAAATCCAGCTAGTTCTCCCTCCATCTGGACTTCTTTATCGCTATGAACGTAGTTATTATGCAGACCGCGGTTATGACTATCCAGTCTATGGCTATCGTCCCTGCGCTGAAGTTCACGAGCCCCGGGTTCACTATCGCCTGCACTATCTCGGCGGCGTACGTGGCAGGGGAAAGGTAGACCACCGGCTGGAACACTGCAGGGACGTAGCTTATCGGGTAGTAGACAGGAGGCAGCGCCGACAGCAGCGTGGACACTATCCCGCTGAAGGCCCAGCTCTGCACCACATCCGATGTGAACGTTGAGAGTATGAAGCCCAGCGAGACAGAGAAGATGAACATTATCGTCATCACCGCGAATATCTCGAAGTAGCCGAGCGCGCTCGTACTTATGTAAAGGGCCGTGAGGATGAGCAGGACAAGAAGCACAGGGAGGAAATAGACTATCTCGGATATTGCCATTCCTATCAGATACATCCTCGCGCTTGTCGGCGAGCTTATGACCATGTCCTGCAGCTTGAAGTCGTTCTTGAGATGGGAGAGATCCTGCTGCATGCTGGTGCCCGACGAGATCATGGTCATTATCAGCGCGCCTCCTACGGCCACTGAGAGCAGCTGCCCGTGCGATACGAAGACTATGACTATGAAGAGCGAGAACGGCGCTAGCAGTGTGCTGATCAGCACTACAGGATAGTTTATCATCGCGTAGACGGCGTTGACCAGTATGGATGCCAGGATCTGGCTGAATCTATCCTTCACCACTCATCCTCCTCATCATAGCTCTCGACCTCTATGGGCTTCTTGACTATGTAGTAGAATATATCGTCAAGGGTAAGCGGGTTCATCGCGAACCTCACCCTCTTGCTTATGAGCCTTTTCGAAAGCTCGTGCGCCTCCTTCTCCGTTGTGACTACCTGGTAATTCTCATCAATCCCTTTCACTATCATGCCATTCCTTGGCTTCTCGACGTGAACCTTGGAGAGTATCTTTATGCTGTACGGGTACCTGACCTTCTTCCTCAGGTCGTCTATGGTGCCTATCGCCCTGAGCCTTCCGTCGTCAAGTATGCCTATTATGTCGGCAAGCCGCTCCGCCTCCTCGAGATAGTGCGTTGTGAGGAATATGAAATGATCGTCCTTCAGCTTCCTTAGCATGTTCCACAGCTCGTTCCTGGATATCGGGTCAAGTCCTGTTGTGGGCTCGTCAAGGAATATTATCTTGGCACCTGATGCGACTATCATCGCGACGAGCACCTTCCTCTTCATGCCTCCTGAGAGCTTCTGGCACTGCACGTCCTTCACCTTCCAGAGCCCGAGCCTGTCCAGTGCTGCGACTGCCTTCCTGCTCGCCTCGGAATAGCCAAGCCCCCTCCAGAGCAGATACGATGTCACGAACTGCTTCGGCGTGACCCATCCTACGGCACGCGCTTCCTGCGGCACGCATGCGATGAGGTTCCTCAGCTCTTCCGCACCGTCAACCACGTCTATGCCGTTTATCGTCGCCGATCCGGAGGTGGGCATGAGCTGCGTCGCAAGCATCCTTATGAGCGTTGTCTTGCCTGCGCCATTCCTGCCTATCAATGCGAAGATGCCCTTTGCAGGTATCGCGAAGCTCACGTTCCTGAGCGCAAATTTTCCGGTATCGTACCTTTTTGTTATGTGCTTGCACTCTAGTGTCTCCATTTCCATCATATTCTACGCTAAAAGGATTTAAATACAAAGCAAACGAATCGCTGCAGGATCTTCGGCCTCTGGATTTTACAGCAAGTAATAAAAACAGAAGTTCATATAATAGAAAGCGGGTCTTGATGGTGGAGGCCAGCAAATACATTATAGTGGCAGTTGTGGTGATAGCCGTCGCGGCTGCCGGAGCCTATTACGTAACTACTGCGAATCCAGGGGGCGCAACCACCAGCATATACTACAACACGACCAACACAACAAACACAACGTCGCAGACAACGCGGCCTTTCATGAACAACAACGTCATAACGCAGTCAGGGCCTGCAAGGAACACCATCGTTGCTATAACCGACCCTCATTACGCCCCGGAAGGATCGTCAACCCTCCGGATCAACTATTCGGCTGTGCAGCTCTACGTGGCGAGCTCATCGCAGTCCGGCTGGGTCGATGCGCATGGCAACGGATCGGTCGAGGTGTTTGGGCCGGCGAACTCGAGCAGGATAATTGCATACGCCAACATAAGCACTAATGCTTCGATAAAGTACGTAAGGTTCAGTGTCACCTCCGCGAACATAGATGCAGACGGGAACAAGTACGGCGTCTCGATGATGAGCCCAATAGTCATGGCGAATGTGACCGGAAACGCGACAGGGCAGACGGCCGCAGTGGTAGTTGATCTCAGGCCGGTCATATCCGCTACGTACGATAACAATGCCACCTCATTCGTCATGTTCACTGCGCCAAGGGCCGCCGTTGCGGCAGGCGCCAACATAACGAGGATCTCTAGCCTTGGCTTCCCTCTTGCGATAAGCGCAGGCACGATAGCAGCGCTCAATTCATCCGCGCCTTCCGTTGTCATAACCAATTCATCCATCAAGAGCGTGGGCAACGTGACCTCGCTTTACTTGACGCTGCGGGACAGGTCTGGCAGCAACCTGACCATCAGCAACGTCGTGCTTTACGGCCCTATCACGGTCAAGGTGCAGAACCTCACCCGCCTAAGCGCGCAGACGATCACCGGCATAAAAGCGCTAATCAGGGGCAACAGCTCCGCGAATGCGGGGCCCAACGTCGCTGCGGCCGCCTCGGTGGGAACCAACATAAAGGCCCTGCAGGCAACAACCTTCTACGTATCGCCGACAGGGCAGCTCTCGCTTGAGCCGAACGCCTCGCTGGGAGGCATGTACGGCGGCCTTGCAACACTGGCTCCAGGCAGCAACATGACGCTCTGGTTCAACGGGACGATGCAGTACGATTCCGGAATATTCGAGGGCTGGGCCATGGGCAGTTCAAAGTACAGTGTGGTCGCGGTGGGGCAGAACGGCGCAATGGCCTCGGCATCGATGAACGCCACCTGAGGCCCGCACCGAAGCCAACATAAACAAATAAAAGTCTGCGCTGCGGAAAACTCTCATGGCAAAGAAAGTCGCAATTGCGCTGGTCTTCCTGTCGCTGCTCTCCTCGCTGGCATTTGCCAGTTCAAACTCGACTGTCTACGCGACGCTTCCTGTATCGATGAACATAGCGAACATAACGATAAACCAGGGGCAGCAGGAGCAGATAAAGTTCACGATCACAGGGGGCGACCCTACGCCGCCTTTGAACTACAGCATACAGGTCACCAACGCGTCGAATGATGCTTACGTAGCAGGCGCAAAGCTATACAATTCCAGTTCAAGCGTATGGTATGCAAACTTCACGATACCTTACAGCGCAAGCGCCTGGGGCAAGCTTGCCGTGGTTGGCACCGTGACAGACCAGAAGACAAGGCTCGGCACGGTAACAGCAGTCATCTACGTGCTCGGAACCCAGGCTAACACTTCATCAGCAGGGACCACGCAGGCCACGACCGCCTCACAGGGCCAGCCAAGCACCTCGGTCCAGGCAACTACCGTTACTGCAACCACGAGCAACGGCTCCTCAAAGGCTGCGTTCAACACGACCATAGCCAACACCAGCATAACCGGCCCTACTGCAGCCCAGGAATCCAGCATCGCAGGCATATGGAGCAAGATAGTCTCGTTCTTCTCCGGCATCTGGAACGCCATCAAGTCATTATGAGGTATGCGTGAGGCAGGTCACGCGCCGATCCTGATGCGCCTTATCATTATCCTATCTGGCTGCACATCGTCGGCCATCGTGTTCTGCCCCAGCAGGTCCAGGGTGTTCTGGTACCTTATTATCATGCCCTCCGCGGTCTCGAGCAGCCTCTCATAGCGCTCGTCCCCGCGGTTCTTCTCGAGCTGCCTCCTCAGGTGCTTGAGCCTCTCGGTCATGTCCTCCCTCTCGAACTCCGTCTTTAGCGCGAATTCGCTGTCCCTCCTCAGATGGGCGAGAACCTCCTCCCTAAGGCCTGGATTGAACATCAGCGCTGTTTTGTGGTCGAAGGAGCCGTTATTGGCTATGTACATCTGCTGCCTTTTTGAGAGGTCGTCATGCTCTATGCTGTACGTGCCCCTTTTGCGCTCAGAATTCTCCTTAAGCGTCCTTATTGCGCTTAATACCTTTACCCCTGCCAGCACCGAGGCGAGAATCACCGAGCCTTTCTGCCTTAGCGTGTTGGGATCTATCTGCTCGGCCACTATAAGGCCGATTACCATTGCAGTCGTGAGTGCGTTTTCCACATGGGCCTTGAACCTGCCCAGTTCTCCGAATTCGAGACTGCGTCTGGCACTGCGCCTAACTCTGTTTACGCTTTCAACAAAGCGCAATTCAGGGCTCTCAGTGACGATGCCCTCCGGCAAACCTGCCAATCCCGTCTCCTTCAACATTCCATCCCCCCATGATTCTTTCCCTGTTTTTTACATATTAAAGTCTTTTCTACAATGTACGGAAAGCAGCGATGCCTCCGTTCCGCTATTCTGTGGAAATGCAGGTTTTACCGTCTCGGCTTGCAAAGATATTAATATCAAAAAATACAAAATATCATATTAAATTTTTGCAGGATCCGCGATCGGCGCCATCCATGATTTTGGCGCATCGAATGATAGGTATTTAATCGTTTTCCATTAAATTCAATTGGGTATTTTATGACTGACATAAGGCTCGTGGACGAACAGGGCAATGACATAGGCATGATGGAGAAGATAGCTGCCCACAGCAACGGAGGTACGAGGCACAGGGCCACCTCGATATTCGTTTTCAATGACAAGGGGCAGACGATGCTGCAGAAGAGGGCGAGGACGAAATACCATGCGAGCGGCCAATGGACGAACACGGCCGACGGCCACCCCGAGGCGCACGAGACGCCGATAGAGAATGCACACAGGAGGCTCAGGGAGGAGATGGGCTTCGACTGCGAGCTGCAGGAGATATTCACGTTCAAGTACGAGGCCCCTGTCGGCAACAACCTTACGGAGAAGGAGTTCGACCACATCATCTTCGGGAAGTACAACGGCGAGCCTAAGCTCAATCCATCGGAAGCCGAGGACTGGAAATGGATCAGCCTCGCTAGCCTGAAGGCCGACATAAGGAAGCATCCTGACAATTATGCGGCGTGGCTGAGGCTGATGGTCGACGAGGTAATAAAGCACTACAATACGTCGAACTGAACCCTCTGCCGGATTTGCCTTACTGCGCGCTGTGTCCTCAAATTCCTGCTGCAAGGCAGCATCACCCTGCTTAATGCATGGGCAAGATTGGCCGCTACTTGGGTCTTTTCCTTCCGCCGATGCTCTTGTAGTAATCAATATTCGCAATGCCGCCAATTGCATTTCCTATCATCCATATCGTCGCGAACGAGACAATGAATACCGTAATTACAACTACAAGTATCCCAAATGCCTCTATGCCGAGCTGCTGCAATGCTGCCGTTCCCCCTCCAAAGAGAAGGCCGTTGGGCAGGGTGCCATTTCCTGAGGCAGCGGCAAAAGGAGCCTGCGTAAAGAAGGCTATCATCAGCACGCCGAATATGCCTCCCACGAAATGGCCCGGGAACAATCCGATGGGATCCGTGAACCGGTTTGACTTTGCAAACTTGTTCTCGGCAAAAAGGTACAGCGGCCCGCCGAGAATGCCGAGTATCATTGCGCTCAGCGGGCTCACGAAGCCGGCGACCGGCGTTATTATGATAAGCCCCATGATTATCCCGTTTGCGCTGTACATCAGGTCGGGCTCCGCATTCACAACGACCGCCCTGAAGAAAAGTATGGATATGAAGCATGACGCAGCTGCAAGAAATGTCGTCAGCACGACCACGAGCGCCTCGCTATTGAAGGAGAGGACGCTTCCGGGATTGAAGCCAAACCATCCGATCCAGAGCAGCAGTATTCCAAGCGTGATCCATCCCTTGCTTACGTTGCCAATGACCTTCGGGCTCTCCTTGAATCCCATCCGCTTCTCCTCCATCCATAGCCGCAAGACCAGCGCAAAGCCCGCCGCCCCCGCCGCCGCATGCACCACGAGCCCTCCGGCAAAGTCGCGCATTCCCATCTGGTAAAGCCAGCCGGTCGGGTTCCATATCCACGCCGCAGGAAGGTTCCATATGACTATGAAGTACATTATTGAAAAGAGAAGCAGCGCCTTAAGCCTCATCTTGCGGAGGGCAACAACACTCACAAGCGCGAAGGTCACGCTCGCAAAGGCAGCCTCGAAGAGGAAGTAGGAACCCGTGTCAAGGCCCGTATTGAAATACTGGCTTGTCATGGACCACCATGTCCCGTTGAGGAGGCCTGCCGCATTCGCATCGAAGCCGCCCAGAAGCAGGCCCGGCTCATAGAACGGGTCGCCTATGATCCCATGTATTGTCGGGGCGAAAGCGGTATTGAAGCCGACGATTGCCATAACGAAGAGCGCAATGCAGGTTATCATTATTGTCTTGATGAGCCCTACATCGAATTTCTCGCCCAGCTCCCCTATCTCCAGGAAGCCCACCGCGATCGTCATGACAAAGACCAGCAGCGCGGCTATGGCTACAAAAACATTGTTCACGAGATAGACTGCGACAGAAGATGAAACGTCAAGCAGCAACGCTGAAAGCAGAAGCCACACCATCCAATACCGAGTATTCAATTCCAGACAATGCTTTAAAGCTTATTGCTGCAGAGGGCTTCAGCCGCGTGTTGCGCTTCTGGCAGGTCCTGTTGCCTAAAGATACCCTAGGCCCGCACCGATTCCTCCAAGTCCCCCTGCCTCTGTAGGTCCTTTTGAATGCTGCTAGCAAGCTGGCCTGCTCTAAAGTCTATGGTGCGGAGTGTGTTTGAGCTGTCTCCTATCGCCAGCACTATCTCTCCGGCCTTTTGGGCAACTGGGGTACCTTTGAAAGCAGCCTCCATCAAGATATTTACGACATACGCCCTGCTATCCGAATCCCTAAACCTGCCCAATACTGACAGGACACGCTCATCCTCAAACGCAAGAAGCATGTTTCTCAGGGCTATTCCATCCTCCCTGCCATCCCATGCCTCGGCTTTTACCGCCCTCGAAAGCATCGCCTCCGCAAGCATTTCAAGCACATGCTGGTCATCCGCAAAGCGGCTTAGCGTCTGCACAAAGTCCGCGCTCGTCACAGTCCTCATGTACCCCCTAAACATCGCGTCATCCATATTTATGGCATTGAGGCCCGAGGTATGCTCATCAAGCACATAGAACAACGATTCTGCAACGGCCGGCATATTCCTGTATCTTGAAGCTACCATCCTGGCGAACGTGTTAACAATGCTGTCGTTGATCTCGAAGCCCCGCATCGCCCTAAGATCGCGCATGACCTCCGACATATTGCGCGCCATGTCCTCTCCAAAAGTACCAGCCAGTATCTTTGTGCTACTCTCCAGTCGATCGGTTCTTACTCTATTTGCCATAATATCGCAGTATTCTGGGTAATTGAATCTGATATATATGCGTATCGAAACCGGTCTTTTCGTTCCACAGATGTCTGCTTCTAGCCGCGCATGGCGCTGTGGGCCATCCTTTCTGCTGCCAGGTCCTCGCCTATCGCCGCCGCAAGAAAGACGGCGCTGTCATGGCTGCACATCACATTGAGCAGATGGGTGTCATTCTTTACCATGAGAAGAAGGTTGCCCAGCTTTTCTGCTGCCGGCGCACCTCCCACTCTTGCCGCTTCGCAGATGGCATTCGCCACAACCGCAGCGTCATCCTGCGTCCTTGGATCATTGCCAATGGTGTTTATTATTGCCACAATGCGCTGGCTGCTGAGCCCGTCCAATAATCTCTCCAGCTTCTTGCTCACGCTTGCATCGGGCACCGCCAA
>JAGWHJ010000035.1 GCA_028866835.1 Microcaldota archaeon
ATAGCGGACCTTGTAGAATTGAGAGAGTATGGTGAGAAGGCGTGCGCGATAAGGCTGAAGGGTCTGGGAGCGAAGGCCATGATAGCCGTAGGCGGGGTTCTTTCAGGAGCCGGCGCGCTGTTTACCGTGCTCGGGACCGATTATATGCTCAAGGGCTCTTCCGCAGCTGCAAGCAGCGGCATAGCAATGAATCCGCACAGCGGCTACGCGTTCACTGCATTGATAGGGTCTCTCTCAATCGCAATGGGAGCGCCTCTTGCCTGCAAGGTCAATTCATTGCTAAAGGCCACGGGAAAGGCCCTGACAGAATACAAGGAGCCGCTCAGAAGGCTCAAGGAATGGGACAAGGCATCGAGATCACTGCACGACGAGGCCCACAGGCTCAACAAGCAGGCGATGAGGACGATCGAGATGGCGCTGCACAAGGAGACCGATTGGGACAAGGTGGCTGAGCTCGACTACAAGATTGACATGGTCAACGACCAGATAGCTGAAAGGGCGATAATAGCTGCTGAGGCCAGCAAAAGGCTGTAGAGGGCGCCATGCAAGCTAGGCAGCCAGCACCATGCTGTCATTTTATCCTTAGATACATATATTCCAAATCAATGTACCTTTCTCCCCTTTTGATGTAGCCCGGTGCTAAGCCCCATGTCTTGAATCCGAATCGCCTGTAAAGCCTCTTGGATCTTTCATTGGTTGCGAACGGGAAGATCTCGATAATTTCAAACTTTTTCCTGCTATCTTTAATCGCATACCCCAGCAGCTTCGTGCCTACGCCCCTGCCTCTCCAGTCCTTCGCTACTCTTATCGCCAGCACCCCCACATGCGACATCTCACTGTCCGGGATGTCCTTCTTCATGACGAAACAGTAGCCTATTATAACACCTTTATCCTCTGCCACGTAGAATAGCATGTCCCTGGCACCTATGTGCTTGAGCATATATGCGGTCCATTCAGCCTTGCGTCGCTTGTCCGGTTTCTTGAGTTTTACGTAGTCGCCGAAGTCGGGGTTTAGCCTTGCCTCCTCGTATCCTTGATCCGATATCTCCAGTATTTGGTCGAAGTCCGATTGTTTCACTTTTCTTATGTGCATTGGACCCACAAAGAAGTAATTTTGATAAAATAAATCATGGCAAAGGTTTAAAAAGCTTTGACATGATGTTTTATCAGTGGGAGTATGCCTGGAGCATCAGCATAGTTGCAAGTAGAGTAGGGTTACTGCAGTCAACCCGACGTTTCCTAGAAGTATAGATCCTCGTCAGCTTCAGCTCTTGTCCTTTTCCTATCGTAAGATATGAGGTGTGTATGTTCCAGTTTCCTCATGCCTACAAGGAGCGAGTGCTGCCTAGAATAGTGGTTATCGAACTTGCGGTAGCACAACGAGCCTACCAGCACCTCGGTCACAATCATGCTTCTCATTATGGTGCCATCCACCTCGTTCTGGTAGTACCTGAAGGCTTCTTCGAACTCCTCTTCCTCAAAAACGGGCATGAAGAACATCATACCTCCCGGAGCGCCTATGTTCCCAACAAGCGCATATTTGTCCGTTGGGTGGCTCGTACTCTGGATTATGCCCCTGAGCAGCTTGTGCCGCGTATTATTGACGTCCGCAGCCCTTGAGGTCTCAAGCAGCATGACTCCGAGATACTTCATCGGCACCTTCCCGATGTTTATCGTGGACCTTACTATAATGCCTTTGTCTCTCAGTTTCTCGTAAACGTATCTGGCTGTTCCGCCTCCAAAACCGTATTTTTCGTCCAACGTGGTAAAATCTTCCATGCTGTTCTTGTTTAGTTCTCTCAGCAGCGTGAGTTCTTTATGGGTGATTGCAGTTCCTGATACGGTCTTGCCTCTAGTTGCGGTTTTTTCAATCAGCACATTTTCAATAAAGCTTTCCCTTATAGGCACAAACGAGTATATCTGGCCTAGCGGTATCAGGTACCACAATGCCTTATAGCTGCCCAGTAATGTTTCCGACCTGAATTTCCAAAGGTTGTCCTCAGCCTTTATCGGTCCCTCGTCAAGAAGATAGATGACTAGGTCATAATCTCCTTTCAGGGCAGCCGCAAACTGTATCCTAGGGTCCTTCTCAAGAACCTTTTTAAGGTCCTCGAGATTAGGCGTCTGATCGTCGAACTTTATTAGAAGTAGGTATGTTATGTAGCCCAGAGCTTCGGCATTCAGTTCAAGCGTATATCTGATATCCAGAGACTTTTCCAGGTTTTTGAGATGATAATACAGCGTGGACTTCTTCAGTCCTGTTAATTTTGACATATGGGATATTGGCATCCTCGCGTTCATGCTCAATGCCGTCAGTATCTTAATGCCCCTATCGTTTATCTCTGAAACCGTTGACTTAAGTTTCGGCTGTCCGGCTTCCTGCTCATTCCAATAGATTCTTCCCCCGTTTGCCTCTATTATCTCTTTGGCTTTTTCAAGCTCGTCCCTGTATGAAGAGAGTTTGGCGATGAACTTGCCCTGAGGTGTTATTTTTCCGAGATATTCAGACGTTGTCTTGCTCTTTTTAGCCGCTTGCTGCCACTTATATGACTGCCTATATACGTAATAATTGCCGTTTATCGTCTTGAGGTATATGTTGGCATTTTCTTCTTTAAGCCCCTGAAATTTGTCTTTGACGGCCTTAGGAACTTCGCTCATAGTATATACTATGAGCATTATGATATTTAAAGTTTGTTATAAACCTGATGATAACAATGCAAATATTGCAAGGTTATAGATATCGTTACTGCAAATAGCTGTTTTGATTATATTGTGGGCAGCTTTAGTTACGCCACATTAATATAGTGGCTTAGCGATAATGTGTTCTCTGGGTTGTGGTATGGCTCTCATAAGCTCCAATGGTGTACCCACACTTCTCATAGCATCTATGAGAATCCGAGTTTTGCCCTGGTCTACACAACCCCTCTTTCTGCTTAACAATGGATTTTGAGTGGATTAATTGAGAATAAGGTTCTGGACAAGAAAGGAAACGTCTGATGAAAACAGGCAGGTTAGATTTGTTCCTGACGGCTACAATTCTTGGAGAGTCGTCTGGGCAGACAAGGAATAAGATTAGATACTGGGATGGGAAGGATGAAAGGGAAAAACAACAAGGTTACCGTGAGGAAGGGGAACCTGCACCGGCTCTTCTTCATAAAGCCGGAGGAGAATAGCGACATCAATCACGCTGTGGAAAGGCTCCTGGGGCTCAGCGGGATCGCGGAAGTGCTGATCTCTGATGGCGATTACGGGCTGATCGTGAAGGCATGCTACTCGGACAGCAGCGACGACAACCTCAGGAATTACATAGCCAGGAACTACAAAGGGAGGTTCAGCGAAGCCGTCTGCCATTACAGGTGCATAAGATAGATATTTAAATACAAATCATTACCTCAAGTAAAAGCTTATATATCAGGATATAAATATTATCTTTGGGATGGACGTGGAGAGGAGAAGCGCAAGCAGCATTGGGATCGTCGGCGATACGGATTCTGCAAGCAGGCTCTCGGGGCTGCTCAGGCATGATGAAAGCGACAATCCAAGAAGGCTGAGGCATGCAATCAGTAAGATGGCCGCGGTTGCCGCAGTCCCTGCCGCAATCGCAATCGCGCCGTCTCAAGCCAATGCAAGGATACCGCTGCTTGATGGCATATATACCTATGACAATGGCACATACGTGGACATGCAGAACAGTGCAGTAGAGGCATTGCCTGTAATGAAGCATGAAGGCCAGGCTGACACTGGAGGCAACGGAACAGCAGCCGCGCCTTACCTGAATCCCGACGGATACCAAGGCAAGGGATTCTATGTCTTTCCTGAATACGGCATGGAGACCGCTGTTCCGGTTCAGAACGAGCAGGAGCTGTTAAGGTACAGGATAGCGCTTCACCATGAGCGTTCAGGAACCCCATATCATCTTTACGAAAGCAACGCACATGGAGAACACAGGCACGAGGTGAAGCTGGAGCTTGTGCACGTTGAGAAGGTAGACACATCCAGCATGGACTATGGAAAGGGCACTGCAGACGCACCGTACCAGATGTCGAAAGGCTGGCAGGGCGAAGGAGTGTATGTGGATCCCACCGGGCTGGAAACATCAAAGCCGATCAAGAACGAGCAGGACTTCCATAGCGACTATGCGGCATTGTCTGCAAAGGTCAGCGGAACCACGCCAAGCGAACCCGTAGCGCCTACCGCGACGGCCACTCAGCCTTCGCAGGGAACCGAACCTTCAAGCCAACCGCCTGCAATCGGAGGCGGTAGCGGCAGCAACGGAAGTGGGAGTGCAACCCAACCAGCAGTGCAGGCGCCTGCTCCTACACCTGAACCCGCACAGAATCCTGCTCCTGCTGGAACTGCAAGCCAGATTCCGCCAACAGCAACAACCGGAAACGCTCCCCAACCACCATCTCAAACACCAGACCCAGCCTCAGGGCCTGCCCAGAACCTTTCGACAACCGGAACTGCAGGTCAAGCAACGTCTACGCAGCAGCCTGCACATGCCTCTATAACGCCACTGCAGCCTCCAGCACAAACCAATCAGACAACTGCGCAGGCGGATCAGCAGACGTCCGCTCCGGAGCTGCCATTCTCATCAGCCCAGGTATCTGCAATGGAGCAGATAGCGCAGTATCTTGGGCTCAGCTCGTCATTCAACCTTGCATTGTCCGAATGGAACAGCCTTACATCAGATCAGCAAGCGCAGGTCTTGAAGACAGCCGCCAACCTGTCCGCTGCATTAAGCCCGTGGCTTGGCAACGACATGTCCAATTGGAATAGCCTGACAGCCGATCAACAGGCCGAGTTAAAGCGTCTGGCCGAATGGGGCCTGATATCCACAGATACAACCACGTTCCCTATAGAAGATCAGTACGTAGAGAGCTGCAGCATCGCCCTGCCTGTAGAGTACGGAGGAGACCTTGGGATTGCCTCGGTTGAAGGGCAGCTGTATAAGAACGTGTACACTGGAGACGTGACCGTTGGTGAAACAGACATATCGATGACCATGAACATGAGCGACATAAAGGATTCGGTGGTAAGCGGCGGCATAGACCTGAGTACAGGTCTCGATTATTCAATACCTTGCGTGCTCAAGTTCAGCGTCAGCGCAACAGCTGTCGACTTGACCAGGTCGATGACATTGAGCGGGAAAGACGGACAGGAGGTGAGCCTTACCATAGGGGGCATCAGCGGCAGTATTAATTATTCAAGCTCTTCGGATCCGAATGCCAAGCAGAGCTTTGCGTTTGGAGACGTTAATGGATTAAATGTTGTCCTGACACAGAATCAAGCGCACCTTAAAGCCTTCGAATCGCAAGCGGGAGTGAATGTAAACGGCAATAGCATACTTAACCAGAGCGGTGATTTGGCGAACCAGACAATCTCATCAAATGAAAATGGGCAACCGCAGAGCCAAACCGGCGTAGATTCGACCACGCAACCAGATAACGTATTGCCTTCTTCACAATGGACTGGAAATGGGGTATACGGCTCCAACACAAATCCGGTAGCTTTCGGTAACTGGTATGTGAGCGCAGGGATCAACTTCAAGGATGCAGGATATTATCAGACAGCAGACGGAAAGCAAGAGATGTACTTCCAGAGCATAGATGATGCAAAAACATGGCTTGTGAATAACGGCTATTCCATCACATCTCCGCTCCCGGTTGGCTTACAGGCGCAAGCCCTTGGGCAATCACAGTCAAATCCGTTCACTGCCAACCAGGACGGCACGCTGACATGGAATGGCAAGGGATGGTACTATCTTGCAAATGTGCAGGCCAACAAAGGTAACAAAGCCGGGGCATATTATGTTGATAACCAAGCGTTCATAACAACTTACAACAACGATGTTGTTTCGCAGATTCAACAACAGCAGCAGGCACAGCAGCCTCCGCAGCAGCAGTACGCCAATACCGCAGACAACCCCTACCATGTAAGCGACGGGCAGTGGTACGGCCCCGGATACTATGAGTTCGTAAGCGACGGCAAGATAGTGCTTGTCAACTCTGTGGCAGAGCTTGCAAGGGCAGCGCTGGAATACGAAGGCAGTCCTATCCCATTCCAGTACGCGAGCGGGGTAGCGCCCTCAGACAACGTACCTCCGTTGGTGAGCGTATCTGGGCAGCAATCGCAGGCTCAAACAGGTACATCGCAGCAGGTAAACCCCGTAACCCTGCCAAACGGAACCACGACCTCATCAAACAGCATCAGCGCGCCTCCCAATACAGATGTGGGCCAAACTGTGTCAGACGCCGCAACAGGCGCAACTGCGCCCACATATTCCAAGGGATCCTCATACCAAGGTCCTGGGGAGTACATCAGCAGCACAGGCGCCCCTGAGTATATAGGCAGTCAGGACCAGTTCAACCAGCAGCAGAGCCTCGGATTCGTGGGTCAGCAGGCCCAGGCGCAGCCGCAGCAACAGCAGCAGTCTTCAACAGGCAGTCAGGATGCACAGAGCACGCAAAGCGCACCTCCGCAGCAGCAGGCTTCCGCCAGCGCAAACCAGCAGTCGTCATCGGATGACCTTTCATCCTCGACACAGACAGTCCAGTATCAGGGACAGGCGCCAGTCGAGGTGACGACAACGACAACGCCGACCTCTACCGGTAACGAAGTCTCGATAACTGCGTCACCTGCGCCTTCATCGCAACCTTCGTCCCCGTTCGGAGACGGTTCCGGCCCTACGCAGGTGGCAGCAGGGAATGTGCCTACAGGCGCAACTGAAGTATCGAGTCCATCGCAAGCTACGGTAGTATACGTCAACCCTATAAACGGCACAACGTATTACTACTCCACTGGAAAGTAGAGTATGAACAGAGCACGCTAATAACCTTTCCAGGAACATGATGTATATGCAAAAACTGGCCATCTGTGCAATGGTAATGCTCCTCATCAGTACCTTGCATGCAGGCAGCAACATATCACCGCAGGTCCTTGCCAATTCGCTTGTGCAGGAGGCGAATGCGCACCAGTTCCATCCCACAGGAGTGGCAAGCTACGGCCTCGTAGGAGATCTGAACGGATCGAACTTCACGACCTATCAGATTGCGACTAATAGCATATACGGGTGCGTTAAGGCAAGTTCATTAAAAGCCCACGATTCCAATTCCATGGCAACGCTCAGGAACGCGGCCGGAATACAACTCAATACCTATCTAATAATAAATGGGACTGATGGAACATCCTATAGCTACTTTCTCCAGAACTTCGCTATTCTCGATACCGCTTCAATGTGGGTTGGGTTTGGCGACCAGATTACCAATACCACATCACTTTCAGGTGGCAGATTAAGCGGTATTTCTTCGGATACGCTGTCTGGCAACGGAATAATAAACAACGTACCAACAGGATCATGGTACTCGAACGTTTACCTGTTACCAGGCAATGAAAGCAACTATACCCTGCCATTCTCCTACTGCCCAATAACAATTGTGGACGTCAGAGATGGCTATCCCTATGTAAGATATGGATATGTCTCCAATGGCGCCGTGATAAACATAGACACCGTGGCGTTTAACATAAGCTCAAGGAGCGCATATCTCCTGGTGTCCCCATATCGTTTCACGCCTCAAGGAACCGATTACGATGCAGAATTTACCTTTGGAGGAGACAGCGGAGGCGCGAACGTGACATTCTCAAGCCTAAATGCCAGCAATATGTGGATATTCTATGGCTCTAACGGAACGTTCAAACCCTTCCCTTCGGTATACCCTTTCGGTATATCTACAATAGAGGGGACAGACAACCTCCGCGCAGAGCCGAGCGGCAACTACGTCTCCATGGGCATCGGAAAGCCTAATCTCTTCGATAGCATCGTCTTGACGGGGCAGGGCAATGGCACGGCAATCTATAGCAGGACTAGCAACCCGGGGACCTCTAACGAATCGGGAAGCGGA
>JAGWHJ010000036.1 GCA_028866835.1 Microcaldota archaeon
GATCCGTCGTCTCCGGCCTCTGCGCTCAAGCCCGACTTAGTAAGGTAGACCTCATCGCTGTCGGTCGGGTCTGCAGCGTTGTTGTGCACTGTGATATCCTTGCCTATGAGCTTTTTGGCAAACTTAAGTACGTCCTTCTGGACAAGTTCCTTATGCTTTATGTAGGTGTCGAGGCTGTCCACGTGCTGCGCAACAAATGCGATCGCTATCGTGAGCACGATGTCCTTTCCGTCCCTCAGGCCCATTACCTTTATGTCCTCTCCTACAGATGGCCTCTGGCTCTTATACTCCTTGCTGTTAAGGTATCTCTCAGTCTCAAGAACTAGCCTTTCCGTGTCTGTGTAAGGCGCAAATCCTATTCCAAATGATGTATCGTTTGCGAGCGGCGCACTGCCTCCCCTTACAAAAAGGTTTGTTAGGTCCGCACTGCCTGTAGCGATCTTCGATTCGAACTTTACCTCATTGTCAAGGTCGAGGAAGCGGGTGTGCTCTGCGAGATACTCCCTTGCCACCTCAACGGCTATGTCATCAACGTCTATCTTCACGTTGTTGAACCTGTCCATGGCCCTTCCGGTTATGATCACCTCTATCTTCTTGGTTATCTCGCCGTGGCCGAAGCCCACCTTCGAGGCGCCCCCTATTATGAGGCCCTTGTCAACGTTATGGTGCAGTATGGCATCGCAACTCTCCAGGTACTTCCTGCTGAGCGCATGGCTCGTGGCGTCTACTATGCCGTCTATGAGGCTGTCCGGATGCCCTATTCCCTTTCTCTCCACATACTCTATCCTTCTGTCTTCGACAGGAGGGACCAAAAGTTCGCTTATCGAGATGCTTTTCATTATACCATCTTATGGCCATGAGGGTAGGCACAATGGTAAAAAACTAACGTAATAAAGCCCCCTCCGGCACTTATGTTCGAAATTCAATGATACGAGCATGTTTATAATAATTACTACATAAATAATTACTATTGGTAATTATGGACATAGAGCTCGACAGCCTGGATTCCATCTCAAGCAAGATAAAGAACATGCGCAGGGCGCTCGGCATAAGCCAGAAGAGGCTTGCGATAATGGCGGGGAAGAGCCAGAGCACTGTCGCGAGGATAGAGAGCGACATAGAATCGCTCAATCCCAGCTACCAGACTATATTCGAGATAATAGATTCGCTGAACAACGCCAACAAGGCGAACGTCAGGCCCGGGCTGCTCAACAAGAAGGCATCCGAGATAATGCACAAGAGGATAGTGTACGCAGCGCCCAACGACACCATCGCAAAGGCCATAGCCATAGTCAGAGAGAACGACCTGACCCAGCTGCCAATACTTGACAGGAGGAAGACCGTTATCGGGACGATATACCAGAAGGACCTTCTCGACGTAGCGACGAAAAACCCCGGCGCCATAGGCCACATGAAGGTCACAGATGTCCTTATGCCTGCGCTTCCACAGGTGGACAAGGACACGGATCTTACAAAGCTCAAGCCCGTGCTGGAGAACTGGAACGCTGTGATAGTCACGGAGAAGAACAGGGCCATAGGGATAATAACGATCTATGACATCCTGCAGCTTATCTGACTATACGGAGAGGTTGAGGTAAGCCAATATTATCGGGAGTATAACTGTGGCGTCGCCATCGATGGTAATGTACTTCGCCCGCTCATTGACCTTGCCCCAGGATACGGCTTCAGTGAGCCTCGCTCCCGAAAGGCTGCCGTCGTACTGCGATGCAGTGGTTATGTAGACCGCATAGTCAAGTCCTGACTTGAACTGGTTCCACCATATCACATGGTGCTTGCTTATCCCTCCTCCGACCATCACCGCTCCGCTCACCTTGTTCTCGAAGGCTATGTCGCTGAGCTTGCGCTCGTCCTTCATCACGTCGAGCTTGAACTTGTGGTCCTGTGAGAACAGCACCAGCTGGGTGCCGAAGGCGCCGTCGACTATACCGGGATTGAATATTGGTACATTGTGCAGGTAGGCCTGCCTGAGTATTGAATTCTCGTCCTTTATCCGCTTCCCGAACTCCCATAGTATCTCGCTCGGGCTGTACTCTCCCTTGTAATCCGACGACTTGTAAAGGTCATTCATTATCTCAGTGAAGTAGTCCTCGACGGTGTTCCCGTATTCCTTGCTGTCTATGAAGATGTTCCCAAGGCGGTATATATTCATCTGGTGCAGCTTGTTGTCGTCGACGTCAAAGCTCCCGAGGCTGTACTTGCCTCCATAGGCCTTTGCAAGGTCGTGGTCTACCGTTCCGCATGTCGTTATTATCGCGTCGAAGTGCTTCACGGACTTCGCTATGGCGCCCCTAAGCCCCGTCGCGATTATGTCCGCAGGGAAGGAAAGGAAGTTGAACGACTTTTCGTCCTTCATCATTGAGTCTATTATGTCGATTCCGTTTATCATGTTCTGCGCGGTGAAACCTCCTATGCTGCGCATCGAATCTATGAACTCCTTCAGGCTCATGTCCTTCCTGAGCTCAAGGTCCTTAACATGCCTGTTCAGCAGATCCTCTTTCTTTACCATATGCCTATAATCAGCAGTGCACTCATTTAAAATAACTTTGTATCTAAGAAATCCCATGCTTTCAAGCGTGGGATGAATTAGATACACTGCAAAATATACTAATATAAACATCTATGTATAATAGTATATGATACCAGTCAGGTGGGTCCTTGCTCTCCTACAAATTCCCTATTTATCCGAACAAAGAGCATAAGGCGCGGCTTGAATCTGCACTTGAGATGTGCCGGTTCACGTACAACAAACTTCTCGAGGAACTCCAGAAACAGGACAAGATAGACAGACGAAAGATACAGCACAAGATACTTGAATTGAAGGAGCAGAACCCCGATCTTGACAAAGTATACTCAAAAACCCTCCAGTACGAATGCTACAGGCTCTTCTCTAACCTCTCAGCATTAAACGGGCTGAGGAGGAAGGGCAGGAAAGTCGGGCACCTTAGATTCAAGGGAAGGGACTGGTTCAAGTCAATGACATATAACCAGTCGGGATTTGAGTTCGAAAAGAAAACAGACAAGAGAGGAATAATTCATCTCTCAAAGATAGGCAGCATTAAGATAAAGACACGAAGGCAGGTATCTGGAAACGTAAAACAGGCAGTGCTGAAGAAGTCGGATGAAAAGTGGTACATAATACTTCAAACAGACTCGGAAAGGAAGGACCTCTCACATGGAAAAGAATCCATAGGCATAGATCTTGGCATCGAAAACTATATAACCGACAGCAATGGGACAAGGGTAGAGAATCCGAAGACATTAGGGAAACATATGCAGGAACTGCGAGAACTACAACAGGTACTGTCGAGGAAAAAGAAGGGCAGCAGGAACAGAGAAAAGACAAGGAAAAGGCTTGCAAGAATTCATGAAAAGATTGTAAATGTAAGAAATGACTTCATCCACAAGACCACAACTGAACTGGTAAGAAAATGCAGGTTCATTGCGGTTGAAAAGCTGGACGTAAAGGAAATGATGGAACAAGAGTATTATAACGCAAGGAACATTTCAGACGCATCTTGGGGCAGATTCCTGCAAACACTTCGCTACAAGGCTGCGAGTGCTGGTTGCGAAGTGGCAGAAGTCGATCCAAGAAACACGTCGAAAATCTGCAGCAACTGCGGCAATATGATGGATATGCCCTTGCATATCCGTACATACCTGTGCAGCAAGTGCAATATAAATATTGACAGAGACCATAATGCTGCGATAAACATACTGAAAAAGGCTTCGGGAGGCCTGGTACGGGCCTCTGCCGAGATAATCAATGGATTATCTGTGAAACAAGAAGCCTCGGGCGTCAGCCCGAGGTAGTTCACATACGCTATTACTGGATTTCGAGGCAGAGAAAACCGCTTATAATCTGCATCTGCCAGATGCCATAGCTACCTTTATAAACCAGGCATTTTACTGATATAAATACAGGTCTGACCCATGCAAATAGAAGAGCTTAGAGACGGGGCCAAAGCAGCGGTTAGGGGAAACGGCAGCTTTGCCGGACTGCAGCCTGCAGGCATATCTGATTTTGATGGGGCCCTGGCGAATGGAAATCTTACCATAAGCTATGCCCATTACATGAACAGGATCAGGCTTTTGAGCAACAGGACGCTTCTGCGCATAATGGAATTAGTTGCAGAAAAGAACGCAGGCAATATCTCACACGAGGAATTCGACATTCAGGGCATAAGGACTTTTGCGCAGGGCATGAAGGGCGTGGATGTGGAAATCGCGGAGCGCACAGCGGCCAAGGTATTCGGGCTCTTCAGGCCAAGCATTTATGCATCATCTTATGGCGTTGCGCCGTTGTTCGGCGAAAACGGCTACCATACCATACTGATGTCCGTTGGTATCATGGAGGTGACCTCCCTTGCGGCCTTGGAATTGGGTTTCGGTGAGGTACATGCTACCGTCTTGGAAAGGAGGAAAGGCGTCTACACCGGAGAGGTGGTGTCCGACCTTCACATGCCCGGAGGCAAAGGGCGTGCGATAGAGAACAGGAGACCTGCACTCGACCTCAGGCGCAGTTCTGCAATGGGGGATTCGCAGGCTGACGAGAGCATACTTCACATCGTTGGCAAGCCGTTCGCCCTGAATCCATCGGCACACCTGCGTGCTACAGCAGAGACGCACGGATGGACTGTGCTAAGCCATGAAAACGTCTTGGAAGGGATCACCGCGGCATTGAGGAGGGAGGTGCCTGTCGCAAGAAGGGTACGGCAGGCAGTCTAATCATTTCGCAGTTATTATTGTCGAGACGACCTTTTTGCCTGCTATCGCATCATGGATCCTGCCCGGAACGTTGGCATTTACTATCTGGCACGTTGCCGCACCGTCCTTCGACATGCTGTAGAGGAGCCTAACCTTGCTCTCCATGCTGCCAGTGACGTTGTACTTCCTCTTGGTGCCGGGACCGAATAGCACCTTGTCGATGTTGGACCTGTCTATCCTGCCTATCAGTTTCGCATTCTTTACTTGTTTGGGATCGGCGTCGAAGACCCCGTCGACGTCGGTGCCTATGATTATCCTGTCCGGCTTGAGCTTAAGTGCGAGGTAGCGGAACACCTCCTCGCTCGACACGATTGAGACGCCTTGCTTAAGGTCAAGACTCACATCCCCGTAAACGACAGGAGTGAAGCCGCAGGTCAATGCAACCTCTATGGGCTTAAGGTCCCATCTCGTGATCTTCTTCGCGTTTGCCACAACGGAACTTGACGGCGAGAAGGAAAAAGCGTCTACGCCTGCCTTCAGCATCTCCTCCATGACTATGTGGTTCAGCTGCCTTGCGGAGAGCTGCGTCAGCGAGGTGCCGTACCTGCTCTTGCTGTGTATCAATCCAAGGTGCACCTTGTACTTGTGCGCAGGCACATGCGGGAACGAACCACCGCCATGCCCTACTATTATCAGCTTGTTCCTGCCAGCGCGCTTTATCTCGCTTATGAGCCTCCTGATGTTGTTGAGCTTCGGCGTATTCGGCTTGTTCACATCCGTTATGGTGCTCCCGCCGAATTTTATCAAGATCAGCTCTCTTTTCATAATACACACCATCGTATTTAGTTTTATTAATCATTCACCTGGATCTTATCACCGATGCCCCCGGCGCAACTTTGTACTCCACGGGCCTTTGGCCGCGCTTCTTTAACTCCTGAAGGACCCTGTCGGCTTCTGGGCCCCAGCTGAATGCATTGATAACCTTGCCGCCACCAGCGGTCCAATATACTGGCAATTCGGAATCCCTTATCTCCTCCACGTCTATGACCGCATCCATCATCTCCTTCCTCCTGCAGCGTTTTCCCCCATTCTCGATCAGGTAGTGCGCATTTGCGCAGTTCTGCTCGGCATTTGAGAATACCTGCGTCCAATCCCTCTTTCTCAGCCCTTCCTCTATCTGCCTTCTCCAATATGGAACCCGCTCAAGGCGCATCTTCCAGAACGGGCTTGCCCTGCATATGTCGAATATCTCCTGCGCCGAAACCCTTGTAGGGTAATCAAATCCCATCGCAAAGATCCTTATTCCGCCAAGCTCCTTTTCCGAGGCTATCTGCTTGCCTTCCGGTTTTTCGCCGCTTACAATGTAAGCGTTCATCCCGCCGTAGACCGACCGTATTGCACTTTCGGAGATCCTGTTTCCAAGCTGTGCAAGCTTTTCCTTCTGCAGATCGGTACCGAACAGTTCGTTAAGCCCTACCACCAGCGCCGCAGCTCCCGAATCGCTAGAGCCCGAGTATATCCTGTAGTTAGAGGATTCTACCTTAAGCCCGACGCCTTTACCAGCAAGCTTTTCAAATTCATGAACTACTTCCTCTATGTTCCTGTGCCTCCTCTCATCAAGGGGTTTCCCTTCCAGCAAAAATTCTATCTTCTTTGAGTTTTTAACAACCGTGATCTTGGTCTCACTCCGTGTTTCCCCTTTCAAATCTGTTACCGCCAAGCCCATTGTGTCGTGCAGCGGAACCCTGTTTCCATCCACAGACGCAACAAAGATTATCGGTATTGTAGGATATGCAACCGAAACAACCTCGTTTTTCAATATACCACCATGTCCTCAATAATTGTATCCCATTCTCACTTTTAAACATTCGTACCATCATGCTTTGTAGATAAAATGGCTCTTGTATAAAAAGTTGACATTCTATGTATAAAGTTTTCTTTTATTTTGGAATATTAATTTCACAATTAATTATTTATCAGCCTAATATTAGATTAGTTTGAAATATTTGGACTTGATAGCCTTCCCATAAACAAGATTGTTCCAGTGTGCTTCTCTATTATGAAGAAAATGAATGGGTGATTTGCATCGAATTGAGGAATAGTCGGTCCATTACTTATGCCCGTTGCAACTACAGCGACTCCTGTTGCGGCT